>JAQUZZ010000003.1 GCA_028691095.1 Alistipes sp.
GGTGAGGTTGGTCGGAAAGTTTTTCAATATCTTAATGTATTGGTAAACATAAAGATACAAAATTAAATCCAATTAAACAACTGATGATCAGTATTGTAAACCAAATATTTTTAAACAGACTCTTATATTAGGTTTCGGCATGGAGCCCTGGGGTCGGCGCGTCGAGATGCGGGTTACTTCTTTAACGCCTCAAAGCCTCGTCCGTAGACCCCCATGACATTACCCAAGGTCATGAATGCGTCGGGATCTATTTGTTTAATCAGTCGGAATAGAACGCCGATTTCATATTTCCGGCAGACGACCATCACAATCTGGGTGGGTTGGTGGGTGTACCATCCCATGCCGTCGATCAGGGTGACCCCGCGGTGCATCTCCGACGAGATCATCTCGGCGATCTCTTCGTATCGTTTGGAGATAATCATAATCTGTGCCGATTGCCGATTGCCCGCCATCACCGCATCGACGGTGTATCCCGAGACGGCCACCATCACACCTCCGTAAATCACGGTCGACACATTCTTGAAGACAAAGATGGAGCATCCGATGATAATCAGGTCGCACAACATGATGACGCGACCGTAGCTGATCGTCTTGTATTTATTGACGAGCATTGCCACAATATCGGTTCCTCCGGTGCTTCCTCCTTGGGTAAAGCAGATGCCGATACCGGCTCCGGCAAAGGCTCCACCCAAGATCACGGAGAGGAGTTTGTCGTCGGCCAGACCCAAGATGTTCTCCGGAATGGAGTTCTGCATGATGGACATCACCACCGAGATCCAGACAATGGCATAGAGGGTCTTGGCTCCGAAGCGCACCCCGATCAGAAACGACCCCAAGCCGATGAGCACGGCGTTGAGCACCAGAAACGAGAGACCTAAGGGGATGCCTCCGTTAGGGCCTCCGGTGGCATAGTAGATGATCATGCCCAAACCGCTGATTCCCCCACCGATGACGTCGGCGGGCATCAGGATTCCTGTCCAAGCAAAGAAGAAAAGCATCAATCCTGCCGAGATAATTACATACTCTCTCAGGGTTTTGGTAAGCGAAACAGGATATTTTTGTTTCATAGCGTTATACGCAAATAGAGATCCTTTTTCAATGAGGGAACGATCGTTCCGTAGCTTTTTGCAAACAAATATGGTTTTTTTTTCTGAAAGGATCAAGATTTTGAGGAAGAAATGAAGTAATCCTAAAGAATTATTAAGCCCTTCGGTTACGTCATATTATTGATATACAGATGCGTCTATTATCCATAAATCGCATGCGGTGCTTATGAAAAATACGAAGTGGGGAGGCTTGCTGTGAAAAAAGTGTACTTTTGTTTGGAGGAAGGGAGGGCGTCGGCCGGCTCTTTGTCGTCGCTGAGGGAGCCGAATCCGCACGTTGCATGACGGATGGGTACGATGGATTGGTAAACACTCCCTTCTCCTGCCTCGCGTCCTATTGTGGGGAGGCTCAATCTTATGAAGTAATCCCCGAAAAAGATTGAACCCTCCCATCACGGCATCTACTTGATATACAGATGCGTTTATTGCCCATAGATTGTACGCTGTGCTTAAATCGTTTATAACTTGATGGAAACCTCTTTGCCCTCCTCTGAGCTCTATGCCGAAGTGGTGTTGCCTTTGGCCACACCTCCGATGAGTTTTGTGGTGCCTGAGACGATGCGTGCGACGGTGCAGCCGGGGGTACAGGTGATGGTTCCTTTGGGCGAAGCGAAATATTATGGTGGGGTGGTGTTGCGTTTGACCGCCGAGCGTCCCCCCTATGCCCATTTGAGGGAGGTGTGGCGCGTGGTTGATCCGCACCCCATCGTCTCCGTGGTGCGGTTGAGGCTGTGGCAGTGGATGGCGGCCTACTATATGTCTCCGTTGGGCATGGTGATGCGTGCCGCATTGCCTTCGGCTCTGAAGCCTGACGGCACGACGACCGCCGAGGTGCTCTCCCAGATCTATCAACTCCCGCGCGAGCGCGTGGTGTCGCTGCATCCTGCGATCTCCGGTGAGGCTCAGGTGGAGGCGGCGCGTACCCTGCTACGTCGAGCGAAGGGGCAACTCCAAGCCTTTGAGGAGTATATGCGTCTATCTTCCCCGATGGATTTTGCCCATCCGACCGAGGTGTTGCGGCAGGATTTGGGGGTCTCGACTCCCGTGTTGCGTAGCTTGTGCGAGCGGGAGATTCTCTGCTGCTCGGAGCGGGAGGTTGCGGTTTCTCATGCGGTACAGTGGAGTCGGATGCCCGATTTGTCCGAAGCGCAGCAGCGAGCTTACGAGGCGATTTCTGCGGCTTTTGCACGTCGACAGACCGTCTTGCTGCATGGCGTGACGGGGAGCGGAAAGACCGAGATCTACATTCGACTGATGGCCGAGGCCTTGTCGCGCGGAGAGACGGTGCTCTATATGTTGCCGGAGATTGCCTTGACTGCGCAGTTGATTGCGCGCATGGAGCACTACTTCGGAGCCGCGGTGACGGTCTACCATTCGGGGCTGAGTGCCGGACGTCGTGCCGAGGTTTATGCCCGCCTGAGCCGTTCCGAAGGGGCGCGATTGGTCTTGGGTGTGCGGTCGTCCGTGTTGCTGCCTTTGCCCCGCTTGGGATTGGTGGTGGTGGATGAGGAGCACGATTCCAGCTTCAAGCAGAGTGATATGACGCCTCGCTATCACGGACGCGATACGGCCTTGATGCTGGCCTCTTGGAGTGGAGCGCGTGTCGTGTTGGGTAGTGCCACGCCCAGTCTCGATTCGTATCGGAATGCGCAGATCGGGAAATACGCCTTGGTGGTGCTCTCCGAGCGGTATGGCGGGGTGCAGTTGCCGCAGGTGATTGTGTCGGACACCTTGCAGGCGGCACGACGCGGCGAGAAGCGGTCGCATTTCAATAAAGCGCTGTTGGATCGGATGGCACAAACCTTGGCGCGAGGCGAGCAGGTGATGCTCTTTCAAAATCGGCGCGGTTTCTCCCCCTATGTCGAGTGTGGGCATTGCGGTTGGACGGGACGATGTCCGGAGTGCAATGTGACCCTGACCTACCACAAACAGCAAGGCGAGTTGCGTTGCCACTATTGCGGTTACCATATTCCGTTGCCCGCGCTCTGCCCCTCCTGCGGAACCGGGACCCTCGACCCGAAGGGTTTTGGCACCGAGAAGATCGAGGAGGAGTTGGCGCAGCTCTTTCCGGAGGCGGTAATCGGCCGGTTGGATGCCGACACCACCCGATCGTCGCGCAACTATTTGCGCATTGTAGAGGATTTCTCCGCCCACAAGATGGATATTTTGGTGGGAACGCAACTCATCACCAAAGGATTCGATTTTGAGGGGGTCTCTCTGGTGGGAATCCTCAATGCCGATAATCTGTTGAATTATCCGGACTTTCGAGCCTCTGAGCGCGCGTTTCAGTTGATGATGCAGGTGGGGGGACGCGCCGGACGACGTGCGCGTCAGGGAACCGTGGTCATCCAAACGGCACAGCCGACCCATCCGGTGATCTGTCAGGTGCGTGAGAGCGATTTCGAGGCGATGGTGCGTTCGCAATTTGCCGAGCGGGAGGCTTTCGATTATCCTCCGTTTTCTCGTTTGATTCTCTTGACGTTGCGTCATCGCGATCCGGAGAAGTTGCGACAGGCTGCCGATTATTTCGGAAAGTTGGGACGTCAGCGATTCGGCCGAAGATGCTTGGGCCCCGAACCGCCCCCTGTGGATCGAGTGCGCGGACTCTACCGCTTGCAGTTTCTCCTGAAATTCGAGCGGACGTTGCCGTCGGCCACGGTCAAGCAGGAGTTGTTGCGACTGCTCTCCATGCTGCATGCCCACGCTCCCTTCCGCAGTGTGGAGTGGGTGGCCGATGTGGATCCGCAATAGCCGGTAGCCGGCAAGAGGAAGACCTCGCACGTCAAACATACGCACAGCGTGCTATTTGTTGGCAATAAACTCATCCGTAACTCCGCTTCTTATGCCCATAAACTCCATCCTCTATCCCTTCCGAGAGTTGTTGCATCTTTTCTTTCCGGAGCGATGCCCGGCTTGCGGAGGCGTATTGCCTGAGGGGGTGCGCTTCCTCTGTCCCCACTGTCAGTGGGATATGCCGTTGACCGGATATAGCATACGCCACGACAACCCCGTGGCGCGAAAGTTCTGGGGTCAAATCCCCGTTGAGGAGGCAACGTCGCTCTTGTTCTTCTCCTCTCACAGTCGATACCGCACCTTGATCCACGGCTTCAAATATTATGGGCAGTGGCGGAGTGCCTTGCAGTTGGGGGAGATGCTGGGACGCGACCTGCATCAGAGCGGACGATACGACACGGTGGATCGGGTGATTCCCATTCCGCTGCATCGTCGCAGATTGTGGTACAGAGGGTACAACCAATCGGAGTATTTGGCGCAAGGGGTGGCGCGCATACTGGCGGTGCCGGTGTAGACCCATTGTGTGCTTCGTGCCGTTCACAACCGCGCTCAGGCTACCACCTCCAATCGGGAAGATCGTTGGCGTAATGTGTCGGGGATCTTTGCCGTGCGTCACCCCGAACGCATTGCGGGGAGGCACCTCTTGTTGGTGGATGATGTCTTGACTACCGGAGCTACCTTGGTGGCTTGTGCCGAGGCGATTCAACGTGCCGTGCCTTCGTGTCGCATTAGCATCGCCACTCTTTCGGTCTCGGCCTATGAACTCTTCGGAGGGCGAGGAAAGGGGGGCTTGTAGAGGGGACTCTCTTTGAGAAATCTTTCGATTTCAAATCCGTGAAAATCAGTTACGTTAATGAGGTACGACTTCGTCTTGCTTACGTCGTACTCTCGTTTAGATTTAGGGGCGAGATAGGGAGTCTGGCATACGGAAATCACCCCGCTCGACGTGCTCGTAGTATTGTTGGATTCGCGCTTTGAAGCGACGATCTATGCGTTCGATCTGAGGCGACGGCGTGCCCGACAGGTCGCGTTGTTGCAGCGTGTCGGTGCGGGCGTAGGCCGACAGAATTCGGTCGCCGTCGGAGTAGAGCACCATCGAGTCGGTGAGGACTTGGTAGTTCTCGTTCATGAAATTGACCGCGAGGGGTTCTGCGGGGTCCGGATCCAGAAGGTTGCGACCGAAGGCGAAGAAGGGCTTGGGGTACCCCATGGCGCTCAGCAGGGTGGGCATGATGTCGATTTGACTCGCCACGGAGGTGTATTCGCCGCGTAGCGAGTGGTCGGGGGCGTAGAAGAGGCAGAGGATGTGACTGTTGCCGGTGGGGGTCTTTGTTTTCGGTGCAAAGGTCTCGGAGGAGACGTGGTCGGCGACAAAGACAAACAGGGTGTGCGCAAACCAAGCCTCCTTGCGGGCACGCTCCATGAAGTGACGCAGTGCCATGTCGGTATAGGCAATACCCTTGTGGATCTTGGTTTTTCCCTGAGGCAGCAGGTCGGCATAGAGAGCGGGGACGACAAACGGATGGTGGGAGGTGAGGGTGAAGGCCGAGGCAAAGAAGGGCTCGGGCGTCTCGGTGAGCATCTCACACATATATTGCAGGAAGGGTTCGTCCCAGATGCCCCAGTATCCGTCAAAATCACCCTCTCCGTGACGTTGTTCGTAGTCCTCACGGCTGTAATAGTGTTCGACTCCGGTTTGAGCCGCATAGGCACCGAAGCCCATGGAGCCTCGACTCGATCCGTTGAAGAAGGAGGTGTGATACCCTTCGCGCTTGAGCAGGGTCGGCAACCCCTCCATCGGAGCAATCGCCTGAGGCAACAGTACAAAGGGGGTGCGATAGGAGGGGATAGAGGCGAGCACGGAGGGCAACGCCTCGATGGATTTGTGGCCGTTGGCAAAGGCATTGCGGCAGTAGAACCCCTCACGCATCAGCGAATCGAGAAAGGGGGTGTAGCCCGCACCGTCGGGGTAGAGGTCGGGGTTGAGGAGTGCGGAGTGTTCGCTACTGAAACTCTCCAAGATCAGTACCACGACATTATACGGTTTGTACGAAGGGCGATTGGCCGAGGGGAAATGATAGGGGGTGTAGAGCGAATCGAGGGTTGCGGAATCGAAGTATTTCGTGTAGGAGAGTCTCCCGTTCTCGATGGTGCGCAAGATGCAGAACGGGTTGCTCAGAATCAGATTGGCCTTCTGAGGGGATGTAGTGTAGAGCGTGGCATTGCTCAGGGTGATCGGGCGAGTCTGGCGACTGAAGCCTCCGCGAATGCCTCCGAGGGTCAAGGCGATGGCCAACAGCAATGCCGGAAGATGCAGTAACGTATAGCGGACGTTGGATCGGATGCGAGACGGGCGCACACGGATCTTCCGATAACCCCACACGATCAGTCCGATCAGACAGAGGGCGAAGAGCAGAAGATCCCAATTCTCACGAAGAGCCTCCCCGAGTACGGTTCCTGTGTTGTCGTTCTGTTGCAGGTAGGAGAACTCGTCGGCGGTGAAGCGTTTCTTGGCGTAGTGGTAGTAGACGCTATCCGAGAGGTTGACCATCAACGCCAAGGCATTGGTGATGATGAAGAGCCCGAAGAGCATACGTTGGTAGCCTCGACCCTCTCGAAATCGAAAGGGAAGCAGCGAGAGCAGGATAAATAACGCATTGATATAGAGGATCGACACGGTGTCGAAGACCCATCCGCCATAGAGCAACGCCCCGATCTCGTCTCCGTGCAGTGCTCCGATTTCGGACTGATTGAGGATCCAGAAGACGCCACGACAGGCTCCCCAAGCCAGATAGAGCATTCCTAAACGGAGTGCCAGTGCCACGGCGGGGCAAAAGCCGGCGAAGGAGTGAGTCGGGGTTCGACGGTGCGAGGCGGTGCGTTTCATCGTTTGTTGCGTTTTCCTTTGATGACGATTTCGGGTTTGCAGTAGACCATGGAGTGGGGCGGAACCGACTCGGTGAGCCACACGTTACCGCCTACCACCGTATCGTGGCCGATGACCGTTTCGCCACCCAGAATGGTGCTTCCGGCATAGATGATGACATTGTCCTCAATGGTCGGATGACGTCGTACGCCCGACAACTCTTTGTCGACAAAGGTTGCGCCGAGGGTGACCCCTTGGTAGATCTTGACATTCTTGCCGATGACCGTGGTCTCTCCGATGACGATGCCCGTTCCGTGGTCGATATAGAAATTAGCACCGATCGTAGCGCCCGGGTGGAGGTCGATGCCGGTCTGACTGTGTGCATACTCCGCGATGACGCGCGGCAGCACGGGGATCTTCATCTGATAGAGCACGTGCGCCAACCGATAGACCATCACCGCATAGAAGCCCGGGTAGCAGAGGATGATCTCCTCGGTGCAGTAGGCCGCGGGGTCACAATTCTTATAGAGGTTGGCATCCTGCATCAGCCGCGTATAGATGAGCGGAATCTCCGAAAAGAAGCGTTCGGCCAGCTCTTCGCAGCAACAATCGGACTCGGTGCACAGCGGACGAATGATCTCCAAAAAATCCTTTTGGAGATTCTCCCATTTCAGATCCATCTCTTTGAGCGAGATCCCTTTGCGATCCCTGACCGGAAACAAGAGATTGGTTAGGGTGTCCACAAAGCGACGGGCGGCCACCTGAGAGGGAACCTCTCGGTAGAAGACCTGCGTCATTTTGTAGAGACGGGAAGGGAAATTCTTGATGAAGTCAGCCATAATCAGGGTTTTTACGAAACACGTGATCCGTCGGGACGGGGAGTAGCCTTACAGGGTACTGCGCTTTTGCAGCGGCACACCCAGATGCTCCAAGTATCGTTCAATATCTTGGCGGAGTCGCTGGTAGAGAAAGCACTCCTTATAGTGTTCATTGTCCAACAACACCTCCCGCACGTTGCGCAGGGAGTTGTTGTAGTTGCTCAGTTCGTTTTTCAGGGCGATGCCTTGCTTGGTGCCGGCGGTGATGCGTTCGATGGCCATCTCTCGGAGCCGTTCGCATACCGTGTGCAGCAGCACCAATACGACGTTGTCGAGGAGGGTATGCCCCTGCATAAAGAGGTAGACGTTGTCGGGCGTCACCTCGAATGCGCGAAGTTGCTCTCCGAAAGCATAAACGGCATCCGTCCAGTCGGCATGGTGCTCCTCCAAGGAGCGCACTCGTTTTTCGACCTGCCGTTGGAGCCATAGCAGGGTCTGCTCGCCATCGTGTTGCAGGTCGAGGTAGTTGAGGCGCACGCTACTCCGAAAATCGGAGAGCGAAAAGGCCTTCTCACTCTTGCGTCGCGCCGAGTAGATATACCACAGAAAGAGCGGGTAGATGATGCGCGAGTAGGCGGTCATGAAACGCTCAAAATCGAAAATCAACGTATCGTTTTTGGTCGCCTTGACGCAGATCTTATGAAGCGTCGGAGGGTAGCAGAGGTAATTCTCGGTGGCGTAGGTGTAGGTGTGAAAGAGATAGGGGGTGCAGTTGACCCATCGCGACTGATCGTTGAAATTCTGGAACAGGTAATCGAAGTCGCTGTCCATGCAGAGCAGCGTCTGTTCATTGCACGAGTCGATCATATCCAGCAGAACGCGTTTTCCCTTGGCTAAGTCGGCTCGCGGAGGAACGCTGATCTCGAAGCGCAGGGTCTCGCTCTCGAAGTCGTCGAAGATGTTGCGCCAGAAGGCCACATCGTCATACCCCTCGACAAAGACCCGAATCAATCGAAATCCTTCAGGATCTCTCCGTTCCAGACGCGTTGTGGCGGCTGCGGGACGAGCGTATGTGTGTTTGGGTTGACGTTTCATGGTGTGACCAGTAAGGGGACGTAGCGTAGGCGAACCTGTCGATGGGCGGAACGGAATTTAGCGTGCGGTGTCGGGGGGTAATGCCACGTGAACCACCTCGATGCCCACGCGCTGAAGCAGTTGCAGCCCCTCCTCCGAGTGGTAGTCGTCGCAGTAGACGACACGGCGAATGCCGCTTTGGATGATGAGTTTGGCACACTCGATGCAGGGCGAAGAGGTGACATAGAGGGTCGAGCCCTCGCTGCTGTTGTTCGACTTGGCGACTTTGGTGATTGCGTTGGCTTCGGCGTGCAGGACATAGGGTTTCGTCTTTCCCGCTTCGTCCTCACAAAGGTTCTCGAATCCCGAGGGGGTTCCGTTGTAGCCGTCGGAGATAATCATCTTATCCTTCACCAACAACGCCCCCACCTGACGCCGGACACAGTAGGAGTTGCCGGCCCAGATTTTGGCCATTTTGATGTAACGAATATCCAGTTGTCGTTGTTTCTCTTCTTGATACCCCATGGTGTTGTTCGGTTATTCGATGTAAATCTCTAAAAGTGTACCTTCACCCTCTAAAGTGGCGGTCTCGATGCAGGCGGGTAGCAGCAGGGTGTCGCCACAACGCAACGTCTCTTGACCCTCGTCCCAATGCAGAACGATTTGTCCTTGGGTGAGCATATAGAGCGTGAAAGAGTCGCGTGTCATGTAGTTACACTCCATCGATCCTTTGAGCTGAATCAGTTGGGAGGTGAAGTAGGGACACTGTTTCAGCATTGCAGCCTCGTTGAGCTTGGGCGACACAGGAAGTCGATACGCCTCCTTGGCATCGAAATGAATCGCCTCCAGTGCCAGATCGGTGTGTAGCTCGCGCCCCCTGCCTTGTGCGTCGGTGCGATCCCAGTCGTAGATGCGATAGGTAATATCGGAGGTCTGCTGAATCTCGGCGACCAAAATCCCTTTGCCGATGGTGTGCACCGTGCCGGCCGGAATGAAGAAGGCATCGCCCGGCTTGACCGAGAAACGTTGCAGCGACTCACCCAACGTGCCCTCGTCGATGCGACGTGCAAACTCCTCGCGGGAGATGGCGCGGTCGAAGCCCAGGAAAAGCTCTGCATCGGGGGCGCAGTCGATGACATACCACATCTCTGTTTTGCCATAGCTGGTGTGGCGTTCGGCGGCCAGTCGATCGTCGGGATGCACTTGTACCGAGAGGTTCTCTTGTGCATCAATGTATTTGATCAGAAGCGGAAATTGAAGTCCGAAGGTGTTGTAGATCGAGTCCCCGACCAAATCACCCATATAGACCTCGATCAACTCTTCCAAGGTGTTGCCTGCCAAAAACCCGTTGCTGACCACGGAAATATCGCCCTCCATGGTCGAGACTTCCCAGCTCTCTCCGATGACTTTGTGAGCCGGAAGACGTTTGTTGAGCCGAGTATGAAGCGCGCTTCCTCCCCAAATTCGTTCTTTGAGATGAGGTTTGAATTTTAGCGGATATAGCATAATTCGCTGAGTTTGTATCAAGGGGATTAAACGGTCTCTGTGTTGTCGTCCTCCATTCTTAGAGGAAACGAAATTTGTAGAAACCATGGTATAAACAACCCTTTGAAATTTAAGTACAAAAGTAACAAAATCTGTTAAGATTTCCTACCTTTGTCTACGATCCGAAGCTCAGAATTCCAATTCTTCTTGCAGTGATATGCTGTAATGAATTTAGAATCAATTCGGATAAGACAAAGCAACGTAACAAGATAGACATTCTAAACAAAACACAGACCAAGAACTGAAATCATGAAAAAAGAGTGCGTATTGGTGACCGGAGGAGCCGGTTATATTGGAACTCATACCAGCGTGGCATTGATCGAAGCAGGTTATGACGTAGTGGTAGTGGACAATCTCTCCAACTCCGAACCCTCGGCCGTGGAGGGTGTGCGTCGCATTACCGGTGCGGAGATTCCTTTCGAGCAGGTCGACTGCTGCGACAAAGAGGCATTGGGGCGTGTATTTGATCGTTATAAGTTCAACTCGATTATCCATTTTGCAGCCTCCAAGGCGGTGGGTGAGTCGGTCGAGAAGCCGCTGCTCTACTATCGCAATAATTTACTCTCCCTGCTCAATGTGCTGGAGCTGATGAAGGAGAAGGGCGTTCGCAACATCGTCTTCTCCTCCTCTTGTACCGTGTACGGACAGCCTGAGGTGCTGCCTGTGACGGAACAGACCCCGCGTCAACCCGCCACCTCCCCCTATGGTAACACCAAACAGATTTGCGAAGATATTTTACGCGATACGACCCATGCCTGCGATGCAATTTATGGCATTGCATTGCGCTACTTCAATCCGATTGGGGCACACCCTTCTGCTTTGATTGGGGAGTTGCCCAAGGGGGTTCCGGGAAATCTGGTTCCCTTTATCACCCAGACGGCGGCAGGCCTTCGTAAGAGTCTGAGCATCTTTGGGGATGACTACGACACCCCCGACGGATCGGCCATCCGCGATTATATTGATGTGGTGGATTTGGCACGCGCTCACGTTGTGGCAGTCGGCCGAATGGTTGAGGGGCGTAGCAAGTCTAATTATGAGTTTTTTAATGTAGGAACGGGAGCCGGACGCTCGGTGATCGAGTTGGTGGCTGCCTTCGAGAAGGCGACGGGCGTGAAGGTTCCGCACCAGATTGTCGGACGCCGTGCCGGAGATATTGAGAAGATTTGGGCCGATACGGCCTATGCCAACCAAGAGTTGGGGTGGAAGGCGACCCGTCCGATTGAGGAGACCTTGGCCGCCGCATGGGCTTGGGAGAAGCATTTGCGCGGAATTGCGTAGAGCTCTTGTGGCGATCGCATCGTCGCAAACAGCGAAAAAACAATGGTGAAATCAAAGCGAGCCGGAATCCTCTTCCGGCTCGCTTTGATTTTCCGTACAGGGGAAGCACCTTGTGCTATTGGTTCGTCATTAGCGCGTCAATCTCTCCGGCACGTAGCTGGGGAAGGTGAGCCTGGATCTGTTCGATGGGCCAATTCCACCATTGGATCTGCTCCAAGCGAGAGATGGTGGCCGCATCGAACCGTTTGCGAATCTCCCGAGCGGGGACTCCTCCTACGATGGTGTAGGGGGCGACGTCGTGCGTTACTACGGCGCGGGTGCCGATGATGGCTCCGTTGCCGATGGTGACACCCGACAGAATGAGGGCTTCGTAGCCGATCCATACGTCATGGCCGATGCGAATATCGCCCTTCTGATCCCATGCCGATGCGACCTCCTCGCGCTTCAGATCCCATGCTTCAAAGAAGAGGGGGAACGGATAGGTAGAGAGGGACTTCAAGGTGTGGTTGGCACTGTTGAAGAGAAATTTGGCACCGCAAGCGATCGAGCAGAACTTCCCGATAATCAGCCGATCCTTATTGATCGGGTAGTGATAGAGCACGTTTCGCTTTTCAAATTCTCGCGGGTCGTGTACAGAGTCATTGTAAAAGGTGTAGTCTCCGACGATCAGATTGGGATTGTGGAGAACGGCATTGAGATAGACCGTTTGCGTATCTCCGGTACGCGGATAAATAATAGAATGCATGGCTTAATGGTTTGGGGTTGAGGAATGAATACACTTCTTCGGGACGATCCTAAGGGTGTCGTCCTGGCCTGACCCAAACTACGTCATATGCAACGTTGCCACTTCATGCAAAAATCCGTTTTTCAACTCAAAGGTAGCGATTTTGTGCGAGAGTGAATACGATGAGGTTCTTTTTACTACCTTTGTCCTATTAAATCGCACTTCGACGGGAGCGGGATGCCGAAAAAGCCTCACTGAAAATAGCCGGAGAAGTGCATGATACGATTGGATGCTTTATAATCTGTTTGTTTCGGATTCGGTACGATAGGCTCCATTCCCTTCTGGGAAAGGAGTCGCCCTTTTGTCTCTCGGATATTCTTTCGAGAGTGTAGCTTTATGAATATAGTTTAGGCAGGGAAGATGAAGCGGATGCTCGATGGCATCTCGTCGAGAGGGTCGCGTACAGGAGATTCCCCGATCGTACGATCTTTTAGCCATAGGCTCATCCGGATCTTTCGACCTGCCCCGTTATTTTACTTTCAACAAATTACATCATGGAAAAAGAGCATCAACCCATCAATAATTTCGATTTCGACTTAAATCTTATCGCCAACTTTTTCAAAGGCCTGGATCGGCAGGGGCCCGGCTCGGTGGCACAGACCCTCAAAGCCCTGCATGAGATTGAACCCCATTTACCCGAAGTTCCACAGATTGCCGATCTGGGTTGTGGAACGGGAGGGCAAACGGTGACACTGGCTAAGGCATTGCCCCATGCCCACATCACCGCAGTGGATCTGCTGCCCCAAATGATCGAGGGCGTGCAGGCACGTATTGCGCAGAATCATCTTTCAGCGCAGATTACCCCCGTGCAGGCTTCGATGGATGCGTTGCCGTTGGCCGATGCCTCGTTGGATCTGATCTGGGCCGAGGGGTCGATCTATCACATCGGCTTCGAGTGCGGCCTGCGTGCTTGGCGTCGTTGGCTGAAATCCGGAGGTTTTGTGGCCGTCACCGAGTGTTGTTGGCTCTCGGATCGTCGTCCAGCAGATCTGCAATGGTTCACGGATAACTTCACGGAGATAGATACCCTGGCACAAAAGATCGCGATTCTGCAACGTGCGGGATATGAACCCACCGCCCATTTTATTCTGCCCTCTTCGTGTTGGACCGAGGCGTATTATCGGCCGATGGAGGCTCGAATTCGACAATTTGAAGCCGAAAACCCAGCGTGTCCCTCGATGGGTCAGTGGCTCGATCAGCTCAAAACAGAGATCGACGTGTATCGTCGATGGGGCGAGTTGTATGGCTATGTCTTTTTTGTAGGACGAAAATTGTAGGGCATTGAGGTTGAACAAAAGAGGGGTCGCAGTAAATTGCGACCCCTCTTCTGTTTAAAGTCGTCGTCTTCGATCCAAAGATTCGTTCAAGACGACGAAAGGGCTTAATCACTCTTTTCGATCGGTTACTTGGTGGCATCGCACACGCCACGTAGGTAGCCGATGGATTCGGCCATGCCCGGCAGCGGATCTTTGCCATCTTTCTCAAACTCCAGGCTGCATACACCGGTGTAGCCGATCTTCCGCAATGTTTTGACGATGGAGGGAATATCCATCACGCCACGTCCCATTTCGCAGGTTTGACCCTTCTTTTCGGCCGCGGTTTCGTCTTTGATGTGGATGTCGAAGATGCGGGCGCGATACCGTTTCAGGTCGTTCACGCAACTGGCTCCGAAACGCGTGGTGTGTCCCAGGTCGAGGCAGATGCCGATGCGCGGGTCGAGGTCGGCGATATGAGCCATGACGTCGGCTGCATCAGGAAAGAGCTTGGTGTCGGGGCCATGGGTGTGAATGGCCATCCGAATGTTGTAGGTTTTGATCTTGGCGTCGATGTAGGGCAGCAGGTCGTAGGCCGGAACCCCGATAAACATCTGGGCACCGTATCGTTTGGCATACTCAAAAACCCGATCCACGTCGGCTTCGGTATTCATGTAGATGGGGCCTAAGGTGTACCCCTCGATTCCCGCATCGGCCAGTTTCTGCTTGAAGGCGGCGATTTGCTCGGAGGTGCTGTTTTGGGGCAGATGAAAATCTTTGACGCTCAGGTATTTCACGCCCATCTTTTGGATCATCTTGAGGCTCTGATCCACGTTGAATTCCCGAAAATTGAATCCGGCAACCCCGATTTTCATCGCTTCGGAACGATGATGCGTTACGGTTTGGGCGGATGCCGTGACCGTTCCCAGTAAGAGCGATAGCCCTATTAACAGGGAGGTTAGATAGCTTCTGTTCATAGTGTTAGGTAGTAAGTTGAATGATTTGTACGTCGCCTGAGAAAGGGGCGACGTACAAAGATAGTGAAATTTAATGGGAGTTCATGCTCTCTCCCTCCTAAAATCCGTCCCTAACGGTGGCTGAGATTTTGGGAGGATAAAGGGATCGCCTTTGATAATATCAAAAAGCGTGTTTGCCGATGGCGTTTAAGCGCAACGTGCTTTTTATGAGCACGCAACACCTCCGGTATCTCCGGCATATATCGCGTGACCCATTGGGGATTACTTAGATGTCGTCGGAGTTGAAGGGGTAGCCGTGTCGTTTTCCGGTAGGCATCTTTGAATTCTCAAATTTGGTATTGAGCTGATCCACCGACACCACCTTGACCGTGTCGTAGGGCGGAACCAACAGATTGAAATCCAAGGAATAGCTGATGGCGCGTTCGACGATGGCCAGCAGAGCCTCCTTGTCCATGACGTGCGTTCCGAAACAATCGTGACGGAGACTGGTTTGCCGTTTTCCCTCGACGAAATATTGCTTTTCGCGATTGATGAAGATGCGTCCGATAAGATAGCCCTCGTCTGCCGTTCGGTTGTATTTGAAGGAGTCGGAGAGGAAGTTGTAGATCTGGATGATTCCACAGAGTGCATTTTCGCGATTCTGTTGCACGTAGGGATTCTGCCAAAGGATGTGCTCTCGGTTGAACTCGAACACGTTGCTGTGCATACTGAAGAGAAGGATGTCGTCGGCTACTTGGAGTTGTGCCTCGAATTTTCCCCGATCGCGATACTCTACGCGGATCTCTTGATCCTCTTCCTCCAAAATTTCGTCGAGTTCGGAGGAGAGTTCATGTAGCGTCTCTTTCAGTTTGCCGAACACCGTAAAGGTGTTGTCGAAGACTTGTTGATTGAGTGTGGCTTTGTGGCTCAGCTTGTCGATCAAGCTACGATGTAAATGGCCTGGGTCACCGTCCATGGATTTTTAAGATTTAAAGCACCGCACATGAGGCGTGCGGTGCCGTTTTAGGGTTTGTATCCGGTTGCTCTCCCCGGATCTTATGGGTATGCAGATAGGCCGTCCTCTTACATGAGGCGGATCTGTTGGCCGTCGGTCACCTGCGAATCGCGGGTGCGACGATTGAAGTTGCAGAGTTGTTTGATTCGGATGCCGTAGAGCTGCGAGATCGAATGCAGGCTCTCACCCTCTTTGGCCACATGAATCAACTTGCCGTTGGCACTCCGACGCCCTTTGGGTTTGAGGTATACCATATCTCCGGCTTTGACCTCCGAGGCGTTGTGAAGATCGTTGTACTTAACCAAGCGTTTCGAGGAGGTGCGGAATTCGGAGGCGATCGTCTCCAAGGTTTCACCCTCTGCCAAGATTACAAATTCGCTGCCATTGTTGCGGTAGACCGTGTGGCCTCCGTTGTGACTTTGGATCACGATCGAGTAGTTGTCCACGTCGATGATGTCCCGACCCGATTTGGGGGCTGGAACCACCGGCTCCTCTTTGGTTGTGGTGTCTTGGGTCTGGGCGATCAGATCTTTCCCTTCGTCCAGAAGGAAGAGTTGATTCTCCTCAATGATCTTGATGAGTCGTTCGGCATATTGGGGGTTGGTGGCGTAGCCGTCTTGTTGCAATCCCTTGGCCCAACCTTTGTAGTCGGTGGGGTCGAGTTGGAAGAGGTTTTGATACCGTGAAGATTTATCCAAAAACTCGGAGTGGTCGCGATAGGAATCCTCCACCGAGGCGTATTTGCGGAAGCACTCGTCGGGGGCATCGTCCGTATGGGCGATGGTCGCTCCTTTCCAGTCGCTCTTGCACTTGATGCCGAAGTGGTTGTTTCCCTCACGTGCCAGACGGCTGTTGCCGTTGTCGGATTCATGGATGGCTTGTGCCAGTTTGATGCTGGCCGGAATGCCGTAGATGTCCATCTCCTGTAATGCCAAGGATTTGTACTTTTGGATGTAGTCGGCGCGCGAAAGCGTGGTTTGGCTCCATGCGGTGGAGGCCGTAGCACACAGCAAGGTCAGGGTCAGTACGAGGGTATTGAGGTGTTTGGTCATGGGGAATAGAGATTTGCCGGTTGTGGATGATGCAAGAGCTCGTGCAGCGATCCTATCGAATCGTTGAAACGCGACTTCTCAACTCCGAAAACAGAGTATGCGTTGGGCAAAAATAATTATTTTCTTGCAATTTGCGCAAAAATCTTTAGCTTTGTAGAAGAACTTTAATCCTAAAGCTATGTTTACGACGCAGAGTAATCAAATATTTGCCCAGGCGATTGCGGCATACCATCAATTCGACGATGTGAATGCCCCGAT
>JAQUZZ010000211.1 GCA_028691095.1 Alistipes sp.
CAAGACACCGGAGGTGTTCGCGCGTAATCCACCCTTTGCGGAAGGCAATCTCTTCGAGGCAGGCCACTTTCAGCCCCTGCCGTTTCTAGATCACCTCAATAAAGGTCGAAGCCTCACTCAACGAATCATGCGTCCCCGTATCCAACCAGGCAAATCCACGTCCCAACCGCTGCATCTGCAACGCCTGCTGAACCAAAAAGTCTTGGTTGACCGACGTGATCTCCAGCTCACCCCGTGCCGAAGGACGAATCGAGGAGGCCACTTCGACCACCCGATTCGGGTAGAAGTAGAGCCCCACGACCGCATAATTCGACTTGGGGTTTTGGGGTTTCTCCTCAATGGAGAGCACCTCACCCTGTGCATCGAATTCGGCAACCCCATAACGTTGCGGGTCGTTGACATAGTAACCGAAGATCGTCGCTTTCTGGTGCTGTTCGGCCTGTGCCACGGCATGATGCAGCATGGCTGTAAAGCCCTGACCGTAGAAGATGTTGTCTCCCAACACCAACGCGACGGCATCCTGTCCGATGAAGGTACGACCGATCAGAAACGCCTGCGCCAACCCATCGGGCAACGGCTGCTCGGCATACTCGAAACGTACGCCAAAATCGGAGCCATCCCCCAGCAAACGACGGAATCCGGGCAGATCCCACGGTGTCGAAATCACCAAAATCTCTCGAATGCTGGCCAACATCAAGACCGAAATCGGATAGTAGATCATCGGTTTGTCGTAGATCGGCAACATCTGTTTGGAAACCCCCTTGGTGATGGGATAGAGACGCGTTCCACTCCCCCCTGCCAAAACAATACCTTTCATACTCTTCAGATTACAGATTCTTCACCCTGTGCATCGCGGTCGCTATACCCCCTTCTCCTTTCTCCCTTGATAATTAAGGGAGGATAAATGGGGTCGACTTCGCCACGCTTCGGTTGACTTACGGTAGCTTACACTGGAAACTATACTCTCCTGAGACGACTTGATAACTGGTTTTACCCTGCTCGTGTTGCAGGAGTTGCACCAGGTCGCCTGTCACGGGAAGTCCCGATTCGGTTACCGATGCCGGATCGTCGGTGGGAAGCACCACCACCGCCGTGCTATTGACCGGAACCGTCACACAGAGGGTCAACTGATCTCCACTTCGCGACCACGTACTACGAATCCGACCGTAGGGCGAATCGTGCCACCCATCGGCAAAGGTCAGATCGCCCACAATCGACGGGGCGATCAGGAAGCGTTTGAATCCCGGGTCGGTGTCCAACGGACGAATCCCCGCCAGATATTTATAGAAGTAGCCACTGATTAAGCAGAAGGGAGGGTGATTGCGTGAATTACCTCCGTCCCAATTCTCCCACATGGTGGTCGCGGTTCCGTCGGCCACCATATAGCCCCATCCCGGATATTCGGGTTGTGTTGCCACACGGAAGGCTCGTTCGGGGTCGATCTCCGGCAACAGATCCATCATCGCCATCGTGCCGATAAATCCGGTTCCTACTCGATCGCGCGTCTCATCCAGTGATTTACAGAAGTTCTCCGTTACCGCAGTGCGCTCCGCTTCAGGAGTCATGCCATACTCCAAGGGGACGATATTCGCGGCCTGACGGTATGCGGTGGGATGATCGCCATGATAGGTGTGGGTTTGCGGATCGAAGTATTCGCGATGGAAAGCCTCGGCAATCTTCTCTGCAAGCTCGGCCATCTGTTGCGCCTGGGTTGTGTTGCCCAGCGAACGTTCCATACCCTCCAACAGCCGTACTGAGCGGTAGTAGGATGCCGTACCGTAGAGGCTTAACCCCTCGGGAGGGGGAATAATAAAGGAGACCAGATTGGGCTGCAACTCCATGATCGGAGCAACCCAATCGCCCAGAACCTCCCGCAAAATATAGGGTTTCCCCGGAAGTTGCAACTGGGCACAGTACTCCACAAAACGCCGCATCGAGGCCAAGTTGCGCTGTGCCACCTGACGGTCGTCGTAGAAGAGCTGCATATCGCGCGTCACAAAGAGCAACGCCGCCGGCCACACCGTCGACGACCCTAAATCATAAGCCGTAGAGGGAGCCACGGTGCAGAGTCCTCCGTGATCGCCCTGCGTACCCACCAGATCCTCCAACCATTTGGTATAGAAGGCTGCCATATCGAAATTATAGATTGCCGTGGGTGCGGTCATGTAGGCATCGGCCGTCCAACCCTGCTTTTCGCGATGCGGACAATCGGTCGGGATGCTATGAAAATTGTTCAGCAGCGTCCACCGTGAGATGGCCTGCAAACGGTTGATCGTCTCGTTGGAGCAGATGAATCTGCCAGCATCCTCCACATCGGTATGCACGGGTACGCCCTCAATGGCTGCTATGCGCACCCCGGGGTCGGCCGTCACACGTACATACTGAAACCCTTTGTACGAGAAGTGACACTCGAAGACCTCAAACTGCCCTTCGCCTTTGAGAATGTATCCGTTCTGCTGACGCACCTTCACGCCGCAATCGTAGAACGACGCATAATTGGAATCCGGTACCGCAATCTCCAACTTGGAGGGATGAATGTTCGGAACCACCTCGCGATCGCCGGGCAACTCACAATACTCCACCAACACCTTAGCCCCTTTGGGTCCCACCAAGCGAACACGCGCCCAGCCTGAGATGTTGATTCCCAGATCATACACCGTGCGACCCGCTCCTTTGTCGAAACGCTTCACCGGAGCAATCGGCGCGAAACAACGCACCGGAGGCATCATCTGTGCCCGCAACGGCCCTCCGGCCGAGACTTCGGAGACCTTGCCCCACGATGAGGCGTCATAGCGCGGGGTTGTCCACCCTTCATAGTCATAACGGGCATCATAGATCTCCCCTTGGCGTGTGTCATCGTAGCGGATTGGCCCCTCGACACACTGCCAACTGCCGTCGGTTGCCACCTCCTTGGTGGTTCCGTCGCTATAACGGATGCGCAACAAGGCAATGGCGCGCGGCTCACCGACCCATTTGGAGACGGATAAGCCCCAAATGTCGTTGGTCAGCGGATTGTATTGTCCCCGACCGATCATCAATCCCAAGACATTCTCGCCTTTGGTCATCAAGCGCGTCACGTCGTGTGTGACGTAGAAGCTGCGTTTGTCAAACACCGTCCATGCCGGATCCAGCACATGATCGCCCACGCGCTTGCCGTTCAGATAAGCCTCATAATAACCCAATCCACAGACGTACAGCATGGCAGAGGTCACCTTGCGCTCGGTCGTAAACTCCTTGCGAAACAAGGGTGAGGCATCATAATGCGGTTTGGCTTGGTCGTAAAGTTCCCAAAGGGTACGTCCCATGCCGTTTTTCCAAGGCCAGGTCGACTCTGCGCACTGTGCCTCCTGTTGCTTGTGCGCCTGCCACTCGCTGATCCACAGTGACTCCGGTTTGTAGGCTACCCAACGTGCTGCGCCCCAATCGGCAAGCTCCATGGGCCCCATGCTCCACTGTGAGGGAGCACTCCATTTCGGTGTGCCGGCTTTGTCCCACACCTGAACTCTCCAGTAGCAGCGGTCAAACGCCTTCAGCGGCCGACCGGCATACTCCACCTGA
>JAQUZZ010000004.1:0-7765 GCA_028691095.1 Alistipes sp.
TGCCTCGGGTCAATCGATAGACCTGAAACATAATCAAGGCCACCACGACAATGTCAATGATGTCAATGATGGTTATGTCCAAAAATCCAAACCCCATAGTCTCTACACTTACTCGACGGAGCGATCGTCCCCCATAGGCTCCAAACCTACAAAACACCGGCCGATCTGCCTCTGGTTACACACAGACCTCTACCTTCTTAGCCTCCAGCCCCCAAGGGATCATCGCTCCATCACGAGTCGAACAAAGATAACAAAAGAAACGGAAAACGGCAACTGTGCTAAACAGTTGCCGTTTTCTATGAGAAATTGTTTCTCTGAGCGGTTTACTCAAATCGATCCCGCATCAGAATCCAAGGATGAGCGCTCTATTTCACCTCCGCAGCAGCCTGACTTCTCCGACGAATCAGGTCGTAAGCGATAGGCGTTGCCGTAAATACGGTAGAGTAGGTACTGATGATCACACCAAACAACAGCGCGAAGACAAATCCACGAATCACCTCACCACCGAACAGGAAGATCGCCAACAGTACCACCAACGTGGTTCCAGAGGTATTGATCGTACGGCTCAACGTCGAGTTGATAGCGTTATTGATGTTGTCCTTGATTTTACGCTTCGGATAGAGGGTTTGGTACTCACGGATACGGTCGAAGATCACCACCTTATCGTTGATCGAGTAACCGATAATGGTCAGGATGGCCGCAATAAAGGATTGGTCGACCTCCATGCTGAAGGGCAACAACCCATGCAACAACGAGAAGACTCCAATGGTCAACAAGGCATCGTGCGCCAAGGAGACCACACTACCCACACCCCATTGCCAACGTTTGAATCGCAAGATGATGTACAACGCAATGGCCAACAAACTGAAGAGCACGGCAATGATGGAGTTCACCTTGATGTCATGTGCCACCGTCGGGCCCACCTTGTCGGAACTTACGATACCGACCGGGTTTTGTGCGGTCGAAACAAACTCTTCGGCGCTGATTTGCGTTCCCAACAAGGGATTCAACGCTTTGTAGAGCATGCCCTCGATCTCAGTCGTTACATTTTCACCCTCGTCGTCAAACTTATATTGGGTCAAAATACGCATCTGGTTCTCCTTACCAAACTGTTTTACTTCATAGCCCGTATTGGTAAAGACGGTACTCAAGGCAGTACGCACCTCTGTGGCGGTCACCGGCTGGTCGAAACGAACCACAAAGGCTCGACCTCCCGAGAAGTCCACACCGTAACTCATACCCCGAACCCCCAAAGAGACTAAGGTAATCAGCACCATCGCACCCGAAAGGATGTAGGTGATCTGACGTTTTCCGATGAAGTTGAAGTGGGTATTGGCCAAGAAATTCTCGGTCAACTTTGTCGAGAACGTGATATGATGACCCCGCTCCAACATCGTTACAAAGATCATACGGGTAATCAGGATGGCCGAGAAGAGAGAGGTCAAGATACCGATGATCAAGGTCGTTGCAAATCCCTGAACAGGACCTGTTCCGAAGATAAACAATACGATACCGGTAATCAACGTCGTCACGTTACCATCGATGATGGCCGACATGGCATTCTTATATCCCTCATAGAGTGAGACACTCAAGGCTTTGCCCATACGCAACTCCTCCTTGACTCGCTCATAGATAATGACGTTGGCATCCACGGCCATACCCATCGTCAACACGATACCGGCAATACCGGGCAGGGTCAACACCGCACCAAAGGCCACCAAGACACCGAACAGGAAGAAGAGGTTGCAGATCAAAGCGATACTGGCCACCCAACCGGCACGGTTGTAGAAGAAGATCATATAGATCAGCACCAAGATGAAGGCAAGGATGAAGGACATCATACCGGCCGTGATGGACTCTTGTCCCAACGAAGGGCCGACCACCGTATCTTGGGTAATGCGTGCGGGCGCAGGCAGTTTACCGGACTTAAGCACATTGGCCAAGTCGCGCGCCTCGTTGATTGTAAAGCTACCAGAGATCTGAGATTGCCCCCCTGTAATCTCCTGATTGACGACCGGAGCCGAATAGACATAACCATCCAACACGATCGCGATACACTGACCGATGTTGTCGGCCGTCATACGAGCCCACGTCCGTGCACCCGAAGCATTCATCGACATCGAGACCTCGGCACTGGCACCTTGTTGCGAATAGGTTTCGCGAGCATCCACCACGGCACCTCCGTCGAGCGGAGCTTTGCCGTCGCGGGTATTGGCCTTGATGGCATAGAGTTGATAGGTTGTCTCCGCGGGGTCAATCGCTTTGATACCCCACATCAGTCTCAAATCACGAGGCAACAACCCTTTGATCTGCGGCAAGTTCAAGTAGTGGTTCACCGCTGCGGTATCCAAGGCGAGTGCGGTTCCGATCACCGGACCCTCACCGATATTTCCATTCTGATCGGCTACCGGACGCAATTTGGCAAACAAAGGGAAGTTCTTCAACAAGGCAGCCTCATCTTGTTGACTCATCGCTGCCTGATTCTCCGTGCTATCCAACTGAGAGATCAAACTTCCGCTCTCGGCCGTAGCCACACTGTCAACCGCTGAAGAGTCAGCCGCCAACGCCGTGCTATCCGCTTTCACCGTGCTATCGGCCACCACGCTGTCGGCCACAGCCACCGTCGTTGCTCCAGCAGCCTCCAAATCTTTGATGATCTGGTTGGCCTCGGAGAGGATCGGATAGATCTCCTTATTATTATAGGTAGCCCAAAATTCCAGACTTGCCGTACCCTGAAGCAGTTTACGTACACGTTCCGGCTCTTTCACTCCCGGCAACTCCACCAAGATACGTCCCGAATTCTCCAAACGTTGGATATTCGGTTGAGTCACTCCGAATCGGTCAATACGACTCCGCAGGACGTTGAACGAGTTTTCGATGGCACCATTGGCCGATTCGCGCAACACCTTAATCACCTCAGCATTTGTGCTGTTGGGCGTAATTTGTTCGCGCAACTCCGGGGTATTGAAGATGTAGCTCAATTTGCCCCCGTTGGAGAGTCGTTCGTATGCCTGCTCGAAGAGGGTGATATAGTCGCTGGTGCTATTTTTCTGTGCCTCACGAGCTTGAACCAATGCCTGATTGAAGATCGGATCTTTGCTATCGTTGGAGAGGGCGCGAACCACATCCTCCACCGAGATCTCCAGCATTACGTTCATACCGCCCCGCAAGTCCAGACCCAAGTTGATCTCTTTCTCTTTTACCTCTTTGTAATTGAATTGTACAAAGCCCAGATTGTAAACGGGTTGAGATTTAATGGAATCCAGATAATTTTGTTCCTTGACCGGATCACCCGCGGCATACTCAGCCGCCTTGTTTTCGACGTGTCGCGTCACAAACGTAAATGAGAGTTGATACGCACAGGCGATCGCCAAGGCGATGGCCAATAGTTTAAGTGCACCTTTGTTCTGCATCGGTTTGAAAGTTTTTATATTTTGTTATTGTTCTTCTTTCGGGCAACAAAAGCGGCTCCCATACATCATAGGAGAGGGTACAATTACCGCATTTGGATTGCAAATCTACATAATTTTTCGCGAAATACAATAAAAACAGTTTTTATCCCGTAATATTTTATAAATTACCACGCTGCCTCTTTTTATTTCTCTCATCTCAGAGATTACACTCCCCTAAAGGGGCTCTTTCGCGCATCCCAAAAAACAGGGAGATCTGAAATGGATCTCCCTGCCTTGTACTGCGCGAATTCGTCCTTACCGAGTTACTCCGCAGGTTGCGCCTCCAATTCGGCGATAATACGCATAGCACACTCCAGAATGGCAGCGTCATCCAGCGTCACCACGCCACCGTCTGGGCCCTTCTCAAGATGCATTCCCACAGGTCCCCCTTCTTTGAAGTGAGTCCCGCCGAAGTAATTGCGCACTACGTTGACATCAATATTCAACTCATCTGCGATTCGCTGCGAGCTGCCACTGGGCAACTTATCTTTGATTCGACGCAGCTCATTAAATGTAATTACCATAAGCTTTAGGGGTTTAATGTTATAAATAAATGCAAAGTCGACAGTGGCTTCCAACCGATCCCATCCATGAAGAAAAGGATCTCCAAATCCTGAAGAGAAAAATCCGCTCTTCCAAAGAAACCAGTTTAAAGATACACACAATCCCACGGATCTCCAAATATTTTACGCTTTTTTGCAACAACTTCCCCGTTATTACCTATTTTCCTTCATTTTTAGTGCCTAAAACGATTTATTGAGCCTTTCATCACGGCATGGGCCTAATATATTGATGTGTTAATTGCAAAGAGATAGCACGCGGTGCTTAGGGTCTGAGAAACAAAAAAGATGAAGCAAACACGCCATGCGTCATCCTTCGCCCCCGAGAGACGCAATGCGTCAATGCCTTTCATGAATTTGATTTTTCGCAAAATCATACTTAACTTTGTCAAGATAGCCCATCGGCAAACGCCTCTACTCGACGTTATACACGCTTTGTGACAATCCTATATTTTATTTTCTCAAACTCCTCACCCAAAATTCATGAAAAAAACCCACTTCTTGCGAATCACACGCGCACTTTGGTCTCTCTGCGCCCTGCTGGCCGTTCACTCTGCCTTTGCTCAATCGGCCTCCACCTCAACCCACTGGGATCCAGCGTCGGGGGCTACGACTTTCACCTTCGCACGGGGCGGAAGCCTTGAGCCCACCTTGGCTCAAAGTCGCAACCAACTCTACAACCCCACCTTGGAGCTACGGAATACGGTCTGCATGATTATGGAGAACCAAAGCTCGGCACGGAAGATGCGCCTCTATTTCATCACCGAGAACGACTCAATCTACCATCATGCCCAATCGAAAGTATTTGATTTAGTCCCTTATAGTCCGAAACAACTCTACTTGTTCAACCTCTCGGATCTACCCCAGGCACGCGGACGACTCTTGGGTCTTCGCTTGGTGCCCGAAGGCGGAGAGGGGAGTTGGCTCATCGATCGGCTCACCTTTGAACAAGAGCGCGTGATCGAGCCTTCGGCCGGAGAGATCCTCGAATGCCGCGCTGCGCACAACGAGATCATCCTACGAGGCACCTTGGACTCTCGATACGGACGCAAGGGCGAGTTGCATCTCTACGAAACCTCCATGGCACAGCAAACCGACAGCCTTGCGGCCATGACCTTGCTGTGGAAGGGGGCTGCCTCCCGCAATTTCCAGATTCAGGGGGTTCCCCTCTATGCGGCCGACGGGGTTTCACGACTCAGCAGTCAATTTCTGCTGGTGTGGTGTACAGCCACCGATACGGTGAAGGTCGGAACACGCTTCTACATCGAGAACTGGCGCGACTTCGACGGGGAGAATCCCTACGCCTTCACGCTTCCGGAGGATAGCGTTTCGGTGCTCGACTACGGAGCCAAAGGCGACGGTTTCACCGACGACACGCCGGCCATTCAGGCTGCCATCGACGCCTTGGCAGCTCGCGGTGGGGGACGGGTGATCCTCCCCGGCGACGCTTCGTTCTACGGACGACGGTACGTGGCCACACACCTGGATCTGCGAAGCAACATCGAGTTTCACATAGCCCGCGGAGCCATCCTGTGGCAATCGCAGAACCCCGCGGAATACTCCTACAAACCGGCCTACGGTCATGAGGGAAAGATTCCCGGCATTAACTGGACGCACAATATGCACGTCTCCAATCTCCCCTTACTGCAAGGCAAAAGCATCGAGCACGTGCGAATCACAGGCCCCGGACAGATTCGTTCGATGGATCCTCAAAGCGAAGATTCGATCTATGCAAAAGCCGACTATCAACGCTACTGCAACGACCGCATCCATGTGATCTCCATTGGCATGTGGGGTGTGAAGGGAGTTGAGATCTCCGACTTGGACATTCTCCGTGCCAACAACTACCACACCGCCTTCTATGCTTGCGAGGAGGTGTTCGTCGGCAACCTGAAGATGCACGAGGTACAGTGTGTGAGTGGCGACGGTTTGGGCATCGGCGTGGGGACTCACAATATGAAGATCGTTCGCACCTTCTTGGAGACCAACGACGACGGCGTGGTGCTGTGGGCTGGATACAACGACCCCCGCGGATTGCTCTGGTGGTGGGCACGTACCGAGGCTGACAATTCGATTCGCAACATCACGGTACTCCACAGCTACATCAACTCCGGCCGTAGTCTCCCCCACTACAAAGTCGGAGGAGGTAAAGCCATCGCCTTCATTCCTTGGGGAACCGACAACCCCGACCTGAGCAAGAGCCAAATCGACAGCATCACGGTCTCGGACTGTGTACTCAACGGAGGTTATGCCGTCGGCACATGGCCCGACAACCCCTACTTCGGACAGCAGCCCTTCGACAACTCCGAAGAGAACGACTACTCGCCCGTCAAGAATGTGCGGATCTTCGGAAATCGCTATCTGAGTGCCTGCGATCTGCTGTGCATCAAACCGACCAACTTCCTGTGCGACTGTGGTATTCACAGCAGCAGCACCTTTGTAAATGGAAACTTTGCCGACGGCGACTCCTACTGGACGATGAACGGCAAATCGCACGTTGCAGCCAAAGAGGGCTTGGTGGAGGGACAACTCTATCAGGGACTCTACCTCACCCCTGGGGTCTACAAAATCACGTTCAAGGTCAAGGGTACGGGAGCTCTGTTTGTCAATCAGGCCTGGTCGGAGGTAAAGGTACAACGCCAACTCTTCGAGACGCCGCAATGGAAAGAGATCTCTACGGAGCTCAAGATCGACCAAGCCGACACCTACGCCATCGGTATCGAAGGCTCAGCCTGTCGGTTGAAGGAGGCCTCACTGACCCCTCTTCCCTAAGATCGTTCTATTAAGACCTCCTCATGGGCGCAAAGCACCCCCCTAAGGTGGTTCGAGTTTCCCTTCCCCTCACCGTTGGAAGAGGCGTTCTTTAGCGGCATTTCACAAAATTCGCCTCCACACCCGCGCTTTGGAAAATTGCTTTCCAAAACACGTCAAACCGAAAACAGGGCTTACGAATCGTAAGCCCTGTTTTCGGTTTTTCTCCATTGTATCACAACGCCTTCTCCGCTCGCACGTTGCTCTTGGGGGCTCACCTTACAAAAAATCCAAAAAATCGTAAGCCTAAGTGCCGGATTCATCGAAAATTCGTATCTTTGCTCCATCATTACAATCTAATTTGAGGCGAAGATTATGTGTGGAATAGTAGGTGTATTTGATATTCGGGGCAACGCCGAGCAGCTGCGTCCCCAGGTTCTGAAAATGGCGAAAAAGATTCGCCACCGCGGGCCCGATTGGTCGGGAATCTACACCGGAGAACGAGCCATTCTGGCTCACGAACGACTCTCCATCGTCGATCCCGAATCGGGAGGACAACCGCTCAAAAGCCCCGACGGGCAACTGATCTTGGCCGTCAACGGCGAAATCTACAATCATCGCGAGATCCGCGCACAACTCTCGGGGGAGTACCAATTCCAAACCGGATCCGACTGTGAGGTGATCTTGGCTCTCTATCGCAAAAAAGGAATCCACTTTTTGGAGGATCTGAACGGGATCTTCGCGTTCGCCCTGTACGACGCGCAAAAGGATCTCTATATGGTAGCCCGCGATCCGATGGGCGTCATTCCGCTCTATTGGGGTCGGGATGCCGCGGGTCACTACTGTGTGGCCTCGGAGCTGAAGTCGCTGGAGGGTTATTGCCCCCAGATCGAACCCTTCCTGCCGGGTCATGTCTATTGCAACAAAGAGGCAAAGATGGAACGCTGGTACAAGCGCGACTGGGAAGAGTTCGCTGCCGTCGAGCACAACTCCACCGACCTT
>JAQUZZ010000004.1:7775-16677 GCA_028691095.1 Alistipes sp.
CGGGGTGCTCCTCTCCGGAGGTTTGGACTCTTCGGTCATCGCAGCCATTGCCAAGAAATATGCCGCCAAACGCATTGAGAGCGACGGAAAAGCCGACGCGTGGTGGCCTCAACTCCACTCCTTTGCAGTGGGGCTGAAGGGCGCTCCCGATTTTGCCGCAGCCCGCAAAGTGGCCGACCATATCGGCACGGTACACCATGAGATCACCTACACGATCGAAGAGGGGCTGGATGCCATTCGAGACGTGATCTACTTCACCGAGACCTATGACGTCACCACCATCCGTGCCTCCACCCCCATGTATCTTTTAGCTCGGGTTATCAAGTCGATGGGAATCAAGATGGTACTCTCCGGCGAAGGGGCCGACGAAATTTTCGGGGGTTACCTCTACTTTCACAAGGCGCCCAACGCACAGGCTTTTCATGAGGAGACGGTGCGCAAACTGAGCAAACTCCACCTCTACGACTGTCTGCGTGCCAACAAGTCGCTGGCCGCTTGGGGGGTCGAGGGTCGCGTACCCTTCTTAGACAAAGAGTTTCTGGATGTCGCCATGCGCATCAACCCGGCCGACAAGATGATTCGAGAGGGAAGAATGGAGAAGTGGGTCATCCGCAAAGCCTTTGAGGATATGTTGCCCGAAAGCGTGGCTTGGCGTCAAAAGGAGCAATTCTCCGATGGGGTGGGATACAGTTGGATCGACACACTCAAGGCGCTGACCGTCAAGAGTGTCAGCGACGAGCAGATGCAGCACGCTGCCGAACGCTTCCCGATCAACCCCCCGATGAACAAAGAGGAGTACTACTATCGGTCGATCTTTGAGGAGCACTTCCCCTCGCAGGCTGCCGCACGGTGTGTTCCCTCGGTTCCTTCGGTCGCTTGCAGCACCGCGGAGGCTTTGGCCTGGGACGCTTCGTTCCAAGGCATGAACGACCCCTCGGGTCGTGCCGTCAAAAAGGTGCATCAACACAGTTTGTAATCCGTTTCACCACATAGGTTAAGCCGGACACCTCTCAGTGTCCGGCTTTCGTATACAATCTCCATCGGGACGCAACCCATCCCCCTCACGCATAAAGAGCCCTTCACGCCCCATGTTTTGCACTCCGAAAAAGAGCCCCCGCACGGCATTTGAAAAAAACGACTCAAAATGCGAGAAAAATAATCGATTTAGACGCAATTCCGTCATCCTCGATCTTTGAAAATCAAAGAATCCATTTTAACTTTACACTTCTAAAGAATGCTCAAAAAATAATTGAGCCCTTGGGGTCGGCACATACCTGACAGACCGATGCGTTGATGGCTCATACATAGCACGCTGTGCTCAAAGTACACCTTGCCCAAGCGATGCCCTCATGGGGGTGATCCCGTCGCTCAGCGGGCGCAAAGAGCCAAGACGAAAACGAAAAAACATTCATTCTCAAAATGTATAGCTTATGAAAAACGGAATCAAATTGGTTCTTGCGCTGCTTTTGGTTGCCGTGGTGATGACGGTCGTCTACCGACTCTCCAACCACGTCCCCTCTGCCGAGTTGTCGGCTCAGATGCAGGTCAAGACGATCATGGACGATGGCGGTTGCCTAAGCTGCCATAGCGAAACCCCGAAACTCCCCTTTTATGCAAACTTTCCCGTCGTAGGCGATTTGGTGAAAAGTGATGCGGAGATCGGCTACAAACATTGCGACCTCAGTCCCATGTATGCCACCTTGGAAAACGGAACGCAGGTCGACGAAGTGACGTTGGCCAAGATGGAGAAGGCGATTGCCGATGGAACCATGCCCATGGCGAAATACTATATGGTGCATTGGGGCTCCTCCATCACCTCTCCCAAGCAAGCCGTGTTGCTCGACTGGATCAAAGCACAGCGAGCCGCTTGTTTTGGCAACGGCATGGCCGCCGCCGCGTGGGCGAACGAACCCGTGCAGCCGATCGTCGATTCGCTTCCGGTCGATCCGCGCAAGGTCGCCTTGGGTGAGATGCTCTACAACGACCCCCGTCTCTCCGCAGACAACACCGTAGCTTGCGCCTCCTGCCACGGCTTGCAAACCGGAGGGGTGGACAACAAACGCTACTCCGAAGGGGTGGGAGGTCAGTTTGGCGGAGTCAATGCCCCCACGGTGTTCAATGCCGCCTTCAATTTTGTACAGTTCTGGGATGGCCGTGCCGCAACGCTGGCCGATCAGGCAGGTGGCCCTCCCTTGAATCCGGTAGAGATGGCCTCCACCTCGTGGGATCAGATCATCGCCAAGTTGAAAGCAGACAAGGCCTTCACCGCGGCCTTTACGGCAGTCTACCCCGAAGGATACTCCGACAAAACGCTCACCGGTGCGATTGCCGAATACGAAAAGACGCTTCTGACCCCCGATTCACGGTTTGATCTCTATCTGAAAGGGGATTCCACCGCGCTCTCGACTGACGAGATGCAGGGATATGCCCTCTTCAAGGAGAACCGGTGTGCCACTTGCCACGTCGGCACACTGCTGGGCGGACAATCCTACGAACCGATGGGACTCTACGGCGACTACTTTGCCGACCGAGGCGACTCCCTCACCGAGGAGGACAACGGCCGCTTCAAGCAAACGAAGCAGGAGCGCGATCGTCATCGTTTCAAAGTCCCCGGCCTACGCAACGTAGCGCTGACGGCTCCCTACTATCATGACGGCACACGCGAAACGCTGAACGAAGCCGTAGCAGATATGGCGCGTTATCAATCGAACGTCACCCTGTCGGAGATACAGTTAGACAACCTCACAGCCTTCCTGGGTACGTTGACCGGAAAGTTCAAGGGTGAAACCCTCACCACAGCCCCTGCTCCGGCAGCCCAGAATTAACCTTCGACGTTGTCTGAGCGGCTCAGACAACGATCCATCTTTACGCAAAGCGCGAATCCTCTTTCGGGGATTCGCGCTTTATTTTAACGTGAGTTCGAAAATTGTTCGAACTCACGTTATTTTACAGGGATGTGGATCAAGTAGGCAGACAACAAGAGTGACGCACAACACCTGATTTTACCATTTCACCCCCGCCAGAGTCCTCTCCGACGGGGGTGATTGGTATGTTAAGCGACCGTTGGCCGCCCTCCTTAAAATGCGATCACAACACCCCTCAAGGGGGCGAGCCAGCTTATTGGATATTGAGTTTTTTCCGCAAGTTCTCATCCAAAGCGGAGAGGAACTCCTGGGTATTGAGGTAATCCTCCCGCGCCACCTTGCCGCCCTTGGCCAGCAAAGCCAAATCCTTGGTCATCTTCCCCGACTCTACGGTCTCGACACACACCTCCTCCAAGGCCTGTACAAAGTGGGTCAACGCCTGATTGTGATCCAACGCAGCACGATGTCCCAAGCCGCGCGTCCATGCAAAGATCGAAGCGATGGGGTTGGTCGAGGTCTCCTCGCCCTTCTGGTGCAAGCGGTAATGACGGGTCACGGTTCCGTGTGCCGCCTCTGCTTCCATGGTCTTCCCGTCGGGGGTCACCAGCACCGAGGTCATCAAACCCAACGATCCGAATCCTTGAGCTACGGTGTCGGACTGTACATCTCCGTCATAATTCTTGCAGGCCCACACAAAACCGCCCTTCCATTTGAGGGCTGAGGCCACCATGTCGTCGATCAGGCGATGTTCATAGGTAATGCCGATCTCGTCCATCTGACGCTTGTAGTCGCTCTGGTAGATCTCTTCAAATAGATCTTTGAATCGACCGTCATACTTCTTCAAGATCGTATTTTTGGTACTCAGGTAGAGCGGCCAACGCTTCTGAATCGCCATGTTGAAGCACGCATGAGCGAAGCCACGAATCGACGCGTCGGTATTATACATACAGAGTGCCACACCGTCGCCCTTGTAGTCGTAGACCTCCCACGACTGCACGGTTCCATCCTCTGCGGTGAAGGTCATGGTCAGCTTTCCTTTGCCGCGGGTCACCACATCGGTGGCCTTATACTGATCCCCGAAGGCGTGACGACCAATGCAGATCGGCTGCGTCCACCCCGGAACCAAACGCGGCACATTGCGACAGATGATCGGTTCGCGGAAAACGGTTCCGTCCAAGATGTTGCGGATCGTACCGTTGGGCGACTTCCACATCTTCTTGAGATTAAACTCCTTGACCCGCGCTTCGTCAGGTGTGATTGTCGCACACTTGATTCCCACGTTATACTTTTTGATCGCCTCGGCCGCCTCAATGGTTACCTGGTCGTTGGTTGCATCCCGATTCTCGATGCTCAGATCATAATATTTCAGATCCAGATCCAGGTAGGGAAGGATCAACTTATCTTTGATAAATTTCCAGATGACGCGCGTCATTTCATCGCCGTCAAGCTCCACCACCGGTTGGTCTACTTTAATTTTAGCGTTCATGGATCGTTTAGAATTTGAGCACATCGTGCTATTGAATGATTTTCGGATCTTGAGGTCGCGCTGAGGTTCTCGCGGCAGCATCGTCGCACCCGCCACACGCTCTCCGTCCTTGCGACGCCCGAAGCGGTCGACCCAAAAGCCACCCTGCCACGACGAAGATCCTTCATGCCGACAAATTTAATGGAAAATATTGTTTTTTACAACGCTCTCCCCTGCGAAGCGCAACGAATCGGGCGTTATGCCTATCTTTGTATTCTCCCCTCAGGGAGATTTCGGACATCGCATCAAACTCCAAAAATTATGCGCATTTTGACTCAACGGGTACAACACGCCTCGGTTTCGATTCAGGGAACCCTTCATGGCGCCATCGGGCACGGGTTGTTGGTTTTTGTGGGCATCGAAGAGGCCGACACTTCGGAGGACGTGGCTTGGCTCACCGGAAAATTGATAAAACTTCGTATCTTTGCCGATGACCAGGGCGTTATGAATCGTTCCGTGGAGCAGGTCGGCGGGGAAATTCTCATCGTCAGCCAATTCACACTCCACGCCATGACACGACGCGGCAACCGCCCCTCCTACATTCGGGCGGCACGTCCCGAGCACGCCATCCCGCTCTACGAGGCCTTCGTCGCCTCGGTCGAGCAGGCACTGGGGCGACACGTCCCGACCGGAGTTTTCGGAGCCGATATGCAAGTCGAGCTCCTCAACGACGGCCCCGTAACCCTGTGGATCGACTCACAAAATCGCGAATAGGGACAGGACTTCGCTTCTGATTCAGCATAAGTTGAACACCACTTCATAAATCGCACCAAACGCATGACCATCAAAGAGGCCCAAGAGTTGATCGAGACTTGGACGGGCAAAACCAATCAACACACCAACGAGCTGACCCGCATCGCTATCTTGACCGAGGAGATCGGACGGCTCAATCGCGTGATCGTTCATCGTTACAACGACCACGCCACCGAACCTCACTTTCGATACGAGGTTTCCGACGAGATCGGGGATATTCTGTGGACGCTGATCGGACTCTCCAACCAAACGGGCGTCGACCTGACCGCGTCGCTGATTCACGCCTTGGAGCGGAAAAGCAAAACCAGCGATTCCGAGTAACCCTCTCGCGCCACCCATTCCAACATATCGGCAGCCTATTGCAACGCTGCCGTTCTCTTCCCCCCTGCGGTCTCTTCGGATGCCGCACCCCTTTGAACGCAAATTGCAGCACAACCCTCTCTGCGTACACCCTAAGATCTTATGAAAAATACAAAAACACTTCTGCTCTGTTTGGCCCTTTTCGGCTTCGTCTGGCCTCTGCGGGCAGGGGATCTGCGGCTCCATATCGTCATGGGAGAGGAGACCTTAGGCTATGCCTACGTCAGCCTCAACGGCAAGGTGGTCGGGGTGGCCGACGCCCAAGGCACCCTGACGCTCTCCGCCTCACAACTCACGCTTCAGGACACGATCTCGGTCAGTTACGTCGGGACACTTCCCGCCTCGGTGGTCTACACCGAAGCCCTCCAAGCCTCCTCGGAGTACACCTTCCAGATGCAGCCCGATCAGATTCTCGATATGGCGGAGGTGACGGCAAAGTTCAATGCGTGGCGATTCTTCCGAAAGAGCGTGCGGAAACATCTGATTCCGGATTGGTGGTGCGAAGAGAGTGGCATCGCCGAACTGAGCTTCACGCACAACGGACGTACCACCTACGCCCTCCACACCCCTTTTTATTACGGCATCATCCCCACGCGCGATGGCAAGAGCGAAGCACACACCCGAACCCAAGTTACCGAGACGCTCCCCGCCGACCCGCAACTCCAAACGATGATCTACACCGCCATCTTTCACTCGCTGTGGCGCATCACCGAGGCTCTCTATTTCGAGGATATGGCCGAGATGAACACGGGGGTGATTCTCCAATATCGGGGTGAGCAGGAGGGCAAACGCCACTTCGTCTTGGCCCGTCATGTCGAGGGGGTCAGCAACTACCAACTGCTACTCATTGTGGATAAACAGAGCCGAGAGGTCGAATCGGCAACCCTGGAGTTGCTCTATCCCTCTTTCGACTCCCGTCTCTCGTGCAAAGCTCAGTTTCAGGTGCAGCAGCTCTCCTTCAAACAGGGCGAGAGTCGTGCAGCCATCTACCCCTCACACATCCACGGGGAGATGCGCTTCTCGATTACCGAATCGACTTGCAACTTCGACCTCTCGGCCATTCAGTTGCGAGAGTACAGTCAATCCGAGAAACAGCGCATCGAAGCGGAGCGCGATTCGCACACCGCAACGCAACCGCTGTTTCGTCGTGAGGCGCTGCTGTCCCCGCAATAATGAATCAAAATCGTTTTTTCACACGGAAGGATCATGATTAATCTAAGACAACTCTTTTTAGAACATGTAGGACAAACTTCCGACACCCCCATGATGTTGGAAGTCGAACGAGCCGAGGGCATCTACCTCTACGGCCCCAATGGCAAACGGTGGATCGACCTGATTTCGGGGGTTTCGGTCAGTGCCGTAGGCCATGGGAACCCCAAAGTCATTGAGGCCATCTGTGCTCAGGCGCACGACTACCTCCATCTGATGGTCTACGGTGAGGCCATCGAGTCTCCCCAAGTACGTTATGCCCAGAAACTCGCTTCGCTGCTCCCCGACCCTCTCAACTCGGTCTACTTTGTAAACTCCGGAAGCGAAGCGGTAGAGGGAGCCATGAAGTTGGCCAAACGCTATACCGGTCGAACCGAAATCGTCTACTATCGCAACGCCTACCACGGTAGCACCCACGGGTCGCTCAGCGTCATGGGGGGTGAGGCCTATCGCAACGCCTATCGTCCTCTGGTGCCCGACACCCGACAGATCCGTTTCAACTGCATGGAGGATCTCTCCCAAATCACCGAACGCACCGCAGCCGTCATCATCGAACCGGTGCAGGGCGAGGGGGGCATCTTTCCCGTCCATCGCGACTATCTGCAAGCCCTGCGCGCCCAATGCGACCGAATGGGAACGCTGCTCATCTATGACGAGATCCAAACCGGACTGGGACGCACCGGCACCCTCTACTACTTCCAACAACTTGGGGTGACGCCCGACATCCTCTGCACCGCCAAAGCCTTGGGTGGCGGAATGCCGCTCGGAGCCTTCATCGCCTCCAATCCGGTGATGGCAGTGCTCAAAAGCAATCCGGCACTGGGACATATCACCACATTCGGAGGTCATCCGGTCTGCTGTGCCGCAGGGTTGGCCGCCTTGAATTACATTCTCGACGAACGACTCATGGAACAGGTCGAAACCAAAGGAGCGCGCTATGAGACCCTCTTGGCCGATCATCCGGCCGTACAGTCGATTCGTCGCACGGGTCTGCTCTTGGCCGTCGAGTTTGGGGATCCGGATCTCACCCAACGCATCGTGCTCCAGGCCATCGATGCCGGCTTGATGACCGAGTGGTTCCTGTTCCACGACACCGCCATGCGGATTGCCCCCCCGATGACCATCACTCCCGCACAGATTGAGGAGTCGGTCGAGATCCTGCGTGGGGTGATGGATCGTCAATTTCACGCTACAAAAGTCAAGGCCGAATAGGTCTCGAAGGAGGTTGACCATCGCAGTCTCCGACGGATCGAAGCAACTCGAAAGAGTGACGAGACCCTTTCTTCACGGTATATGCTTGATATACCGATGCGTTTATTGCTAAAAAATAGCACGCAGTGCTTATTTTCATTGATTTTTCTAAAAAAGTTTTACTTTTGCAAGATTATGGATCTCTGTGCTTCACAGAGTAACCCCATCATTTCGCAGCACCTGCGCCCTTGACGCTGCTACCGCGAGATGTATGGGTATTGTCATGGTGCTCGACGAACCCTCGAACCCTCCATGCTCCAACCCTTTACGCCACTTAAAGAACTAACTACTATAAATAAACGGAAATGAAAAAAACGTTGAAAATCGTGGTCTTAGCCAAACAGGTTCCCGATACGCGGAACGTAGGCAAAGATGCGATGAAAGCCGACGGCACAATCAATCGTGCTGCACTGCCTGCCATTTTCAACCCCGAAGACCTGAACGCACTGGAACAAGCTCTCGTATTGAAGGATATGTTCCCCGGAAGTCGGGTCGAGATCCTGACCATGGGTCCCGGTCGTGCGGCCGAGATCATTCGGGAAGCAATGTTTCGCGGGGCTGACGGAGGCGTGCTACTCACCGACCGTAAATTTGCCGGATCGGATACGTTGGCCACTTCGTATGCGCTGTCGCGTGCAGCCCTGAAGATGAACCCCGACATCATTGTCGCAGGACGTCAAGCCATCGACGGCGACACCGCTCAGGTGGGTCCCCAGGTTGCCGAGAAGCTGCACTGGCCCCAAGTAACCTACGCCGAAGAGATCCTCGGAATTCAAGGCGAAGAGTTGTTGATTCGCCGCCGCTTGGAACACGGCCAAGAGACCGTAGCCTGCACCCTTCCGATGGTGATGACCGTCAACGGCTCGGCTCCCGAGTGCCGTCCGCGTCATGCCAAACTGGTGATGAAGTACAAATACGCCATCACCCCCGGCGAATGCCA
>JAQUZZ010000212.1 GCA_028691095.1 Alistipes sp.
GGTGAGGTTGGTCGGAAAGTTTTTCAATATCTTAATGTATTGGTAAACATAAAGATACAAAATTAAATCCAATTAAACAACTGATGATCAGTATTGTAAACCAAATATTTTTAAACAGACTCTCAATGTGCAACACTGTCAGGAACGGAGGTTTATGCTCTCAGTAAAGCAGAGGGAGGCACCCCTTCTCGGTCCTATATCAAAGACTCCATTTTTTATCTTCATATGGGGACTTACTCTGAGGACAATGCAATTGCTATAGGGAATGACTTAAAAAAAAGCAAGGCGATTATAGCGGATTTCCGTGATTACACCAATCCGAAGACAATTTCTATCATTTGGTATTGTCTTTTACCCTGGGAAACTCATGTAACCACCGTATCCTTACCTAAGAAAAGACTACCCGGCTATTTCTATACTCGAAAAGAGTATTGGGGTGGGACAAATTGCGAATTTGTGCAACGTTACAAGGGAAAGATTGTCGCATTGGTGAATGAAAGGACACAAAGTTCCGCTGAATACTGCACAATGGCTCTGCAGTCGATTCCACATACGATTGTGATCGGATCTCAAACATCGGGTGCTGATGGAAATGTTGTAATCAATCAATTGCCAGGACCGTTACAGATAATCTTTTCCGGTCTGGGGGTTTACTATCCGGATGGCACACCTACCCAGCGTGTGGGTGTACGCATTGATGAAGTGGTCAACCCAACTCTCGAAGGGGTCAAGGCTGGACGCGACGAGGTACTGGAACGGGCGATTGAGATCCTGAACGAGAAATAAACACCACGCGCTATTTATTAACCATAAACATAGCGACATGTCAGGTCTATACCGTGACGGAAGGGTTCACTCATTGTTTTTCCAGAAAATGAATAATTAGTCAACCCTTAACAATCCAATAAATTACTGATTATCAATAAAATAAGATCTAAAATGCTTGTAAAAATCTGCAAGTTTCAGTATCTTTGGATAGGGAAACTTGCAGATTTTAGGATAAGCGACCCTGCACTCCCTTGGTTGGTTCGCTTCTTTGGATGACTGACAGAACTCACAGCCTCTCCCCTCTCCTCTCTCCCCCCACCCTCTTCCCTCAACGCTCGAAGAGGATTCTTGTCCTGCGTTCTGCCTGCGCTCCCCTCATTATCGTAAGAAGAAATCGGTCTGTGCGCTAAAATCGTACAAAATGTTATTTTTATCCTATAAAGTTCTATCTTTGTAGGATCGTTTTGTGACAGGATGCGGTGGAGGGGTTTTTCGGATAGCTGGTTGTGGATCGGTTAGGCAGGAGAGCCGCTCTGAACGTATTGTGTTGCATCGAGTATAGGAATGAAAATGAAGTAAAGATGAAAGTAACCTTAATACAGTCTGATCTGCGGTGGAACGATCCGCAAGCAAATCGGGATCATTTGGAGCAGAAGATGGCCGTGGCAGAGGCTGCGGATCTGTTTGTATTGCCTGAAATGTTCTCGACAGGATTTTGCACCAACCCTTCGGGGGTGGCCGAGCCTGCCGAGGGTGACACCTTTGGGTGGATGCAACGCATGGCGCGTCAGCACGATGCGGCGATCTGTGGAAGCGTGGCGACACAGGATCAGGGCAAGTTCTACAACCGGTTCTACTTTGTTTTTCCGGATGGAAGCTATCGCAGTTACGACAAACATCACCTGTTTACCTATGGCGGTGAACACAAACAATATACGGCGGGTCAGGAGCGCGTGATCGTGGAGTTCCGAGGCTGGCGCATCTTGGTGTTGGTTTGTTATGACCTGCGTTTTCCGGTGTGGAGTCGCAATCGAGGCGACTACGACCTGATGCTCTATGTGGCCAGTTGGCCGACCTCGCGTGTGGAGGCGTGGAGTGCGTTGCTGCGTGCGCGGGCGATCGAGAATCTCTGCTATGTGGCGGGGGTCAACCGTGTGGGCGACGACCCGAATTGCAACTATTGTGGCGGAACGGTCTTGTTGGACTACTTCGGACAGCCGATTGTCGAGGGAATCATGGGCTCCGAAGGCGTGCTCTGTGGTGAGATCGACGCGGTGGCACTGGAGGCCTATCGTTCTAAATTTCCGGCCCTCAACGATGCCGACGCCTTTGTGTTGAAATAAGCAGCAACTTAAAATTACGGAGCCCTTGGGTCTCGGTTTATGCCGGATATACCGATGGGTTGATTGCGAATAAATAGCACTTTGTGCTAAAAAGAAGAAAAGACACCGTAGTGCCGCGTGACAGAAGGATTCGGAGCGAAGGAGGCGCGTGGCATAAAAGGGGTCGAAAGCCCCGCGTGTGCGGGGTAAAGGCAGATTGCAAGCATCGAAGAGGTCGCGTTTTTCCTTGTTTTGCTTTCCGTCAGCGTGAATCGAAGTATCTTTAAAATTGACATAATGGAAGAAAAATTGTTGTTACTGGGAGACCAAGCTATCGCTTTAGGGGCGATTCATGCGGGACTCTCAGGAGTTTATGCCTACCCGGGAACTCCTTCGACCGAGATCACCGAATACATTCAGCAGGCCCCTCTGGCCTTGGAACGCAAGATCCACAGCCGTTGGTGTACCAATGAGAAGACCGCGATGGAGGCAGCCTTAGGGGTCTCCTATGTAGGCAAGCGTGCTTTGGTCTGCATGAAACACGTGGGACTGAACGTGGCAGCCGATGCGTTTGTCAACTCGGCGATGACCGGAACCAACGGAGGTGTCGTGGTGTTGGTGGCCGACGACCCGTCGATGCACTCCTCGCAGAATGAGCAGGATTCGCGCTTCTACAGCAAGTTTGCAATGGTTCCGACACTCGAACCCTCCTCACAGCAGGAGGCCTATGATATGATGGGTTATGCCTATGCCTTGTCCGAGGAGTTCCAACTTCCGGTGCTCATGCGTGTGACGACCCGTATGGCTCACTCGCGTGCCGTGGTACGTGTGGAAGCCCCCCAGGCGCAAAACGAACTGCACTTTCCGGAAGATCTATCGCGTTGGGTTTTGCTGCCCGCCATTGCCCGCAAACGGAATTTGGCGGTGATTGCCCAACAACCCCAACTGGAGCAACGTGCAGCCCAATCTTGCTATAACCGCTATCAGGACGGAGCCAATCGCAAACGGGGCGTTGTGGCATGCGGTATCGCCTACAACTACCTGATGGAGAACTTCCCCGGAGGATGTGATTTTCCGGTGCTCAAGGTGTCGCAATATCCGCTGCCCAAGGACTTGGTATGCCGCATGGCGGAGGAGTGCGAGGAGATTCTGGTGATGGAAGAGGGTCAGCCCTTTGTGGAGGAGCAGATCCGTGGCGTATTGCCCGTTTCGTGTCGCATCACCGGTCGGTTGAGCGGTGCGTTGCCACGTACCGGAGAGTTGACCCCCGACAACGTGAAGCCGGCTTTGGGGCTGGCTGCCGCCAAGAACTTTGCTCCGAGTGAGAACGTGGTTCCGCGTCCCCCCGCACTCTGTGCCGGTTGCGGTCACCGCGATGTATACGAAGCCTTGAATCGGGTGGTTCGGGAGTATAAGGATCATCGGGGCTTCAGTGGCA
>JAQUZZ010000213.1 GCA_028691095.1 Alistipes sp.
GGTCAGCGTGCCGTAGCCGTGGGTGTCGGTGCTTTTTGCCGCTCCGATTTGGGCGTGTCCGTTTCCGGTCTCAAATTTCTCGTCGAGGGAGGCTCCTGCATCATCCAACAAGGCAATCAGAGAGGCCAACTTTTGCGTTGACCCCGGCTCCATATTCATTTGCAGGGCGTAGTTGTAGTCATCGACGATGTCGCCCTCTCCGCGTCGGGTGAGGTTGGTCATGGCACGAATCTCACCGGTAGCCACCTCCATGAGCACCGCAGTGCCCCAATCGGCTTGCATCAACTCCAACTGATCGCGCAGGGCACGCTCGGCCACATCCTGAATGTCTACATCCAAGGTGGTGACGACGTCGATTCCATCGACCGGATCGACGTTCATCTCGTCGGGAACGGGCATCCAGAAGTTGCCCGAGATGCGCTGCATCAGCACATTGCCGTTGGTTCCGCGCAGCAGACTATCGAACGCCCCCTCGATTCCCACCTTGGTGCCGGCTTGGTTGACCATGCCGATGGTGCGTTTGGCCATGGAGCCGTGCGGTTGCAGTCGCCGATTGATCTGTTTGGCGATGAAGCCTCCCTTGTTGGGGCCGCGACGGAAGAGCGGAAAACGTTTGATTTCTTGGATTTCGAGGTGGTTGACGCGTCGGGGCGAGACCAAAAGATAGCGATTCTTCTCCTTCGACTCGAAGGCTGTGAGGAGCTTCAACTTGTAGGCATTTTTGCTTTTGTCGCCAAAAAAGTGCGCTAAACAGTAGGCCAACGAATCGACTTCGGTCATGAAGTAAAACTCCTTCTTTTTCTTGGTGCTGTCGATTATCACCTTCTCCGAGAGTCCGGGAGCCGCCATGTCCATGCGAATCTCATACTCAGGAACCGACGTAGAGAGGATGCGTCCGTCACAGGCGAGGATGTCACCCCGATTGGCCTCCAAGGTGACGCGATCGTAGGTGATGGTGGTTCCGCGACTGCGCAGCTCGGCACCGTGTGGGCCATATTGCAGGTAGAGGATCTTTCCTACAATGAGCACCCCAATCAAGAAAAAGAGAAGGTAGAGCACTCGGACACGGTGCAGAATCTCTTTCTTGATATTATGAGGCCTTACTTCCTTCATGATGCGATGGAGCCGAATTTAAGGGATCCCAAAGAATGATTGAGCCCTTTGGTTACGGCATATCCCGGATATGCCGATGTGTGGATTACTAATAAATAGAGGGGTTGCGTATGGTGTGCGGTGGGTTGATTGCGTTGTTTTTATTGGTCGATGACTTTGGGGGGCACGACCAGCTCTTCGAGCGGAATCTGTCGTTCCTGCAAGGTTTTGAGTAGTTCGCTTTGGCGAGTGGCGATCATGCGTTGCGAGGTGATGGTCATGGACTGAGCACGCAACTCCTTGACTTGTTGGGTGAGGCGATTGCTCTGCCGATGGAGTTTCTGGATGTAATATCCGTTGGCAATATAGAGAAACATCAGAAGCGTCATGAAGAGCACATAGGGATAGTGGCGACTTACCTCCTCTCGGGTAAGGATCGTACCGGAGAGAATCTGTCGCACTTGTCGTTCAAACTGAGAGCGATGCCGGTGTTTGCGTGCTTGCTCCGTCGTGAGGGGGGCGGTGGCTTGTTGGGTAGACTCCACCTCAGAGGGAGGGTCGAAGGCCGTGTCCGAGGGCAACGGGGTCTTTCGTTCGGGCGTGTTTGTTTCGGTTTCGGGAACCTTCCCCTCGCCACGCTCCGCCAACGACTCCTCCGCGCCCTCCTCCTGGGGATCGGGCGAGGTGAGAATATCTTGTGGCGTATGAAAGATCGGGTCTTGCGATGCGTCGGTTTTCATGGGTTCAGCGGACGAAATAAGGGTCGGAAAGTGAAGTGTACGGTGTGCTTTAAGTAAGTTCCACGAAGAAAGAAAAGGGGAGAAACAGGGCTGAATCCCTCCTTCTCCAACGGGGCGGGAGGAGGATGAGGGGAATCCCTCTTGCATTGCGATTCCTTCAGCGATTCAAGCTGTTTCTGAGAGCAAAGATAGTGTTTTTTTGCATTCGGCATACTCTCGAAGAGGGGCTCTCCGTTTTGGGCATTCGCCAAGGGATGTTCTCTTTTTGTGAGGGGGCAACGCTGGAGTTGGACGCATCCTCCTGCACGTTCGATGCTGCTCCCCGTGCACGTGGCACACCCACTTACCCTCGGTTATGCTCTCCTTCGTATAGGCTGACCCTGCAATGTCACGCTCTGCCTTTTCTCTTCCCTCCATCGCCCTCTCTTCCTCCATTCCTCCCTCCATCGCCCTCTCTTCCTTCCTCCCTCCGAAAAACATCGAGCGGTGATTCTCGAAGAATCACCGCTCGATAGGTACAAGATCTCTCTTGTAAAGGGTTATTGTGCCGCCACCTCGCTCCCGACGATGTCGAGCAGTTCGGAGGTGATCAGTTGTTGACGGGTCTTGTTGTACTGAATGGTCAATTCCTGCAATAGGTCGGTGGCGTTGTCCGTAGCCATCTGCATGGCAATGGTTCGCGCTGCGTGTTCCGCTGCACTGGAGTCGAGAAGCAGGGTGTAGATTTTCAGGCTCAGGACTTGCGGAATCAGCGTGCGAATCAGCGTCTCCCGATCCGGCTCGACGATGTAATCGGTCGCACTCTTTTTCGACCCAGAGGTCTCGGAGAGGGTGATCGGCAAGAAGTTCTCCCGAAGGAGTTCTTGGGTCGAGACGCTCTTGAAATGGTTGTAGATAAGCTCTACACGGTCGATCTGGCGCGTTGCGAAGAGGGTCATCAGGTGTTCGGCCAAGGCTGAGGCTTGCTTGTAGGTGGGGTGGTCGGCGAGTTGCTGATACTCTCCTTCCGGTTTGAATCCCGCTTTGCGCACCGCCTCTGCGATCTTTTTCCCGATGGGGAAGAAGAGTCGCTGATCCCCTTGAAGTTTGGGGTAGGAGGCTACGGCCTCATGGAACCGACGAATCACATTGGCATTGAACGCACCGCACAACGAGGAGTTGGAGGAGACGGCCACAAAGGCTACCCGCTCCACTGCGCGCTGCTCGGCAAAGGGCGAACTGACCGACCCCTCGGCACTGAGAAATCCCGAAAGGATATCGTTGAGTTTGTGTTCATAGGGCAGCATATTCTCGATAGCTCCCTGGACACGGTGCAGTTTGGCCGAGGCCACCATCTTCATGGCCGATGTGATCTTCAGCGTGCTGTTGACCGATGCAATTCTACCCTTGACCTCTTTGAGCGATGGCATAACTTACGACTTTTTTAACATAGCAACCACCGTGGCGGCAACCTCTTCGATCTTGGAGGTCACCTGGTCGTTGATCACACCTTGTTTCAGTGTGCCTAACACGTCGGTGGATTGAAGATTGGTAATCAGAGCCTTCTCGAAATCCTGAACCCGACTTAGCGGAATATCTTTCAGTAAACCGTGGGTACCGCAGTAGAGCACTGCAATCTGCTGCTCGACGGGCATCGGGGAGTATTGCGGCTGAACCAGTAGTCGCGTGTTCTTCTGGCCTTTGTCGATGGTCAG
>JAQUZZ010000214.1 GCA_028691095.1 Alistipes sp.
AGTAGCGGTGGGGCGAGGTGGTTCGTAGGAGACAAACAGATCGGTAATCAAGCTGTTGTTCTGTTCGATTCCGGCATCAATCACGTCGTGCATAGCCACCGGATAGGAGGCGATGTTCAGCAACTCGTGAGAGGTCTTGGTGGTCATACGCACCCCTTCGTCGTTGGTGTATTCAAACTCCCAGCTGAGCAGCATCACGCGAATCCCATAGGAGAGAATCTTGCGAATCAACGGGGTGTAGTCGGTGTCGGCAACGATCAGTACCACCACATCGAAACGGTTCTGCAACACCATCTCAAAGGCGGTCAGGGAGAGCCACACGTCGACTCCGCGCTCTTCGCGTTTGCCCAACAGATTGCGTAGGGGCAAATAGTGTGCGTGCACGCCTTCGGACATAAGAATGTCATCGAAGACACGATCGTTGTAGAGTTGATTGCCCCGTCCTGCGGCATCGGCCGCGTTCAGCCGTCCGCGGAAGTAGTGTGCTTCGGCAATCTGGCAACGGAACGGATTGACACCCTCCTCTTCGGCCACACGTTGTTGGATGAACCGATGGAGTCCCCCCACCGACAACCGGCGTTTTACGGGATGGATGTAGTTGTAATAATTGGATGCGTGCAAAAGAAAATTCCCATCATAGAATACTCCGATTCTGCGGGATTCGTCGAGTAGAGCCATAAATGTTGAGAGATATTATAAAATATATAAAACAAGAACATTCAATGTCAAATCAAACGCAATGACATTGAATGCAATTGTAAGCGATTCAAAGGTAGAAAATCGAATTGATAAATCCAAATCGGAGCCGACCGTGTGCGAAGATAAAATACGTCAACACTGGGGGTAATTGTCGGAAATGTAATGATAAACGATTGACAAATAGTGTGATATTTGTCTCTTTATCCTCTTTAAAGGGGCGTGATGAGGGGTGATAATAAATTATAATAGTTCGCGTAATTTATACGCTAAGTCTGAAATGTGACCTGATCTTGTGATCGGATCTCTTCGGTCACTTCGTCTCCCTCTTGGGGCGGCTTCCGTTCCCCGAATGACCCTAACCCCTGAAATAACCCCCCCCTTGCTCCTTCGAGCGAGTCGATGGAGCAAGGGGGGGAGGGTGTCTTCTTGTTATTGTGCGGGGCGGTCGAAGCGGAATCCGACTTGTTCGCGCGGAAGATGCGATCCGCTTCCCAGTTGCTGAAGATCCAACTGGATGCGATCATTCTCCTGTTCCCATTCGAGCAACATCCGATCATAGCGAATCGCGACCACATCCCAGTGGAGGGGGCGATTCTCACGTCGCCAGAGGTCGCCGTGGAAGAGTTTGAGCTCTTTGGTCATATCGCGCAGAGAGCCCAGACGACTGGCATAGGGCATGATGAGGTCGTAGAGAGCTGTGTTGACGGCATATCCCTTGTCGTCGTCGCGCACCAACGCGTCGTACAGATTGGACATCTCACCGGCCAAGGTCGCCTTGTGAAAGACAAAATCCATGCGTCGTGCCGCAAAGCGCAGGGCGTCAATGCTCTCGTCGTGGAGTCCCACGGCAGCGCGATGTTGACAGAAGAGGGTGTAGGCCTCCTCGCACCAAAGGCGCATTTCACGGCAGACTCCCGATTTGAGAAGGTGATTCTGGTTGGCCACGCCCACCTCCGAGAAGGGGGAGGAGTAGGCCATCTCAAAGTTTACGGCTCCGATGCGACCGTGCACGTCGGAGAGTTTCTGGATTCCTTCGGCATAGGCGTGTCCCTGCGGGTTGCGGTAGAAGGCCCAGTCGAAGGCGTCGTGATAACGCTCCAAGGGAGAGTCGCCCGCTTGCCATGCACAGGCGGCGGCATAGACCACCCCGTACCATCCCATGTCGAACAGATCTTCGCCCAGGTCATCCCAGGAGGTGTTGAGCATACCGATGGCTCCCAGCCGTTGCCCGTCGCGCACGAAGTTGCGGATGTTGGCTAAGTGAGAGAGGTTGTCCGGAAAGACCCGACCCCCGTAAAAAGCGGAGGGAGCCACAAAGGTCGGAATCCCTTTGTCGGTGTAGGGTTTGATGAAGAGGTCGTAGTTCTCGCGGGGAAGGTAATCCCATGCAACGGCCATCACGTTTTTGGGCAGTTGATCCAATTTGTCGGGTGCGTCGATGGCAATATCGCCCCAAAAGAGCAACTTCTTATCTCGGAGTGCGGGGAGTTCGGCCACCCGTTGGAGGTGGCTGAGATAGACCGATACGCGCGACTCCTTCTCGATGCGCTCCTTGCTCTTGCCACGCCCCAATTCAAAAGTCTCGTCGCAGCCAATGTGGATAAACTCCGAGGGGAACATGGGGGTGATTTCGCTCAGGAAGTCTCCGATAAATTGGTAGGAACCCTCCTCCACCGGAGAGAGAATCTGACTTCCCGGCTTCTCGCCCAGATCGGCATAGCGTTCCTGACGCAGCACATAATGGAGATGCCCAAAGGCCTGCTGTTGGGGGATGATCTCCACATGATATTTGCGTCCGTAGGCTACCAACTCCTCCATCTCGGCAGCGGTTAACGTACCGCCATAGGGGTTGATTGCCGGATGCAGTTTCGATTCGTAGAGATTCTCGGCATAGATGCTGTATCCATTGATTTTGTACTCTGAGAGGATGCGGATCTGCTTTTTGGCATAATCGAGGGTGGGGATGGGGCCTCGAGCCCAGTCGTCCTGCTGCCAGCGATAGCGCATAGCCGGAGTGTCGCGGATGGCTGCCCCGCGGATGCAATACCCGTTGTCGGTGAGGTAGGTGAGTTGTCGCAGCGTTTGGACGCCATAGAATACGCCGGCCGCGGTCTGTGCCGAGATAATCACGCCTTGCTCGTCGCAGAGCAACAGATAACCCTCGTCGCTGAAGTGCTCCGGAAAGGTGAGTCCGGCCTGTTTCAGTCGTTCGTCGGCCGGTTTGTTGACCCCGGGGCGAGTGAGGGTGATCGCTCCGCGGAGACCCGAACCTCCGTTTTTCAAGGTGCGATCGGCTTGGAGTAGCTCATCGGTAAAGGTGGTTGCGGCAAAGAAATCTTCGGACTCCCTGCTGCTTACTTTTACAATAATACGGTGTCCGGGTTTGAAATCTTGGGATAGCGGAGTGATTTCGCTGGGGTAGGGAACCAAGGGTAAGGCTCCACCGGTAAAGGGATTGGAGGCTGCGGTGGCCAAGAGGGTCACCACACTACCCCATAGGGTGAGGCATAGCAATCGTACGTTCTTTTTCATGGGTTAAGTATTTTGTAATTCTGATGGTTCATGCTTTAAGCACAGGGGGTGAATCGGGGGAGCTCCACGCATCCGCACACCAAGTATACCGTGGTACAGGGGGTAATTCTTATTTTGGGGTTACGGATACCCAACTGCCTGATGAGGTGTTGGGGTTTTGCAGAGGACGAAAGTACGGAATTTTTGCGATTCCCGAAAAGGGGGTGGGCAAGAACGGCGTTGATCTATGTAAATTAGGTGTTTTTTGCGCAGAGATTTTTTTATTCCGCGAAAAATG
>JAQUZZ010000215.1 GCA_028691095.1 Alistipes sp.
ATTCCGGCACGTTGGTACATCGCTGCTATGCGCAAATTGATGATCGAGGGACTGCCGCTCCACTACGTTCTGCGGGAATTCTGCATCCTTAGCGCCATGACCTTCACCCTGATCGCTATCGCCCTTGCCAACTTCAAAAACCGACTCTCATGATGCTTCGCTATCTGATCGAAAAAGAGTTCAAACAATTTCGTCGCAACGCCTTTCTCCCGCGTTTGGTCATTATGTTTCCTGTGATGATCATGCTGGTGATGCCCTGGGTCGCCACGTTGGATATTAGCGACATCAAGGTGAGTATCGTCGATCATGATCACAGTTCACTCTCCCGAAGATTGACCCATCAGATCGCTGCCTCCGATTACTTTATCCTCCAACCTCTTGCCCCCTCGCACGATGCGGCACTCACGGACCTCGAATCCGACCGTGCAGATCTTATTCTCAGTATTCCCTGCGATTTTGAACGGCAGATCCAACGCAATGAACCGAGTGAGGTGCTGATCGAGGTCAATGCCGTCAACGGCACAAAGGGTTCGCTCGGCGGCAACTACATGGCCTCCATCATCCAAGAGTTCCATCGCTCGGTGCTCTCCGAACAGGGGGCGTCGCTCGATGCTCCTGTTCATCTCTCCGTGCGCAACCTCTACAATCCGACCCTCAATTATCGTTATTTCATGATTCCGGCCTTGGTTGCGGTGTTGGTCATTATGTTGTGCGGCTTTCTTCCGGCACTCAATATCGTAAGCGAAAAAGAGATCGGAACCATCGAGCAGATCAATGTTACGCCCGTGGGTAAATTCCAATTCATCTTTGCCAAGCTGGTTCCCTACTGGACAATCGGCTTTGTGGTGTTAACCCTGTGCTTTCTGCTGGCATACTGGGTCTACCACTACACGCCGGAGGGGAGTTTTGGGGTCATCTATGCCGCCACAGCACTCTTCATCTTGGCCATCTCCAGTTTTGGCCTCATCATCTCGAATCACTCCCAGACCATGCAGCAGGCCATGTTGGTTATGTTCTTCTTTATGCTGATCTTCACTCTGATGAGTGGGCTGTTCACCCCCGTCCGATCCATGCCGGATTGGGCACAATGGATCTCGGTGTTCATCCCGCCCCGTTATTTCATCGAAGTGATGCGCGGAGTCTATCAGCGGGGGAGTGGCTTCACCGATCTGTGGCGACAATTTGCTGCATTAGGCGGATTTGACCTTGTTCTGGGTCTTGTTGCCGTGTTAAGTTACCGTAAACGCAACTAAGTGCCGAGGGTGCGGTAAGTGCTTGTCAGAGGGGATTCTCATGCTTTCAGAGGAGGTACTCACGGTATAGGTCAGAAAGGTTTATGACGAACCCATAGCACGCCGAGCTTGGGTTGAGGGATTGATAACTCGATGATTCTCCTCTGAATACACCCCGCCGAGCGTTTCGTGCGATAGATTCTATTCGATTTTTTGTGAAAACTCTTGATAAATCCAATCAAAAAACGGATATTTGCATCACCGTTTTGCGGAAATAGCTCAGTTGGTAGAGCATCAGCTTCCCAAGCTGAGGGTCGCGAGTTCGAGTCTCGTTTTCCGCTCAACCACAAGAAGGCCTGAAAATCAATGTTTTCAGGCCTTCTTTATACCCCTATTTTTGGGAATTTACCCGGATTTATCTCCTGCTTAAAGCAACTTTATTCGTCTGTTTGAGTGCAGAAATTGACGAAATATAGACTACAATCCCAGTATCATCATTGAGGTGCCGGTGTAAAGTCTTTCTGATGGTGCCGATATGGTACTTCAAGACAAATGTTGGCATACTCAAAGAGAGCAGGGCAATTTGAGAAAATGCGATTTTGTAGGGTGAAATCTAATTGGCTAATAGCGGTATCTATCTTGTTTCCCTTTTCCAACTCTACGAAATAAGGGTTGAGTATTGCCACATCCGTGTCCCTTATCGGATTGTGTTCAGTAATCGTGTTTTGTGTTCCGATTCCTTGAGCTGCCCCACAAAATAGCGTGCGTCGGCCTTGTTGGAGGCGGAAGGGCTTTTTTGGTATTGCTCGACGTAATGCGTTGCATGGGCGAGTAGGGCTTGACGGCAATCCATATTTACCATCAAAGTGTCCGCCCCATAGCTGGAAAACGATAATCCTGTTACGGTTGAACCGCTTCCGACTGCGGTAACCGCTTTGAAGGGCATCCCTTTTAGATCCAGGGTCAGCGCAGGGTAGTACGCGTAGAGATTGGAGGGAAGCGTGATCGTAAGGTGTAAATCGGATTGTTCAATATGCGTGTCGATTGTGGCGTGAAAACGGAGGTAGTTGTAATGGTAGTACTCCTCCATGCTGGGCATCCACACTTCATCCGATCCATCCTTGCCATAGGTGTCGTTGAGCCATAGGAGGAAGTTTGCCCATGAAGAATCCGTCCCATGTATTCCGAGTGAGATAGCGGTACGTTGTGCAGCCGGTCGTTGCATCTGCTGTTGAATGGCTGCTAGAACCGTTAGTGGTGAGTCATGGAAGGTGCGCAGTAAAACCTGTTTGTCCAAGTCGTTCGACACTTCATAAGGCCGCAACTCCAAGGCTCCGGATTGAGCCGTCATGATCTTTATGGGGCTGTACGCCTGAGCTGCCGTGATGTACGTCCGATTGCCGTTGGGTTCTGCCATCATGATACACCCTCTTCCGTTCAACTTTTGCTGGATCAATCTTTGGGCAATCACCAAGTGGTTCTGGAGGGTGTCTGCATTGTTCACCGTGCGGGTTCTGAGATCATGAAAGGAGATGCCGACCCCGTAATTGACCATCTCAGCTACATCCTCCCAAATCAAGCCCGCCTTCATAAAAAAGCGATAGTAGTCCTTTGTCCATCCTTGCTGCACTACCGGAGTTGCATCCATATACGACAACTCAGCCGAGAGTGTCGTGGCAAAAGAAAAACGCACTTCGTTTCCTGCGCCATCCGTGGATCCAAGGGTTTTACCTAATGAATAAGCATCCGGCGGAAGATCTCCGGCCTGTAAATGGGAGGCATCGTAATAGTACTTCAGGGAGAGGGGCTTCCCGTGAATTGCAGCCCACGTGGTACAATAAGCCGCTTGTTTGCAATCGTCTTGGGTCAAAAGCAGTAGCAAAGACTTGTTGTATTTGAGGGGAGGGATCTCGGCCGTAACCTTTGATAAGTCGACGGTGCCGTCTGTGTGAATGACAACCTGTGCAGTTACGGTTTGAGGCTCTGTGCCAAAAGGATAGATATACAATACCTTCTGCGTGGTGTCGGGGTCAGGATCGGGATCGGATTTCTGTGCGTCGGGAATCTGTACACATGAGAATAGAAGAAGGCTAATAGCCCCGATAAGGTAATTATATTTCATAGTCGTGTGTATAAATCATTAAGAGTCTGTTTAAAAATATTTGGTTTACAATACTGATCATCAGTTGTTTAATTGGATTTAATTTTGTATCTTTATGTTTACCAATACATTAAGATATTGAAAAACTTTCCGACCAACCTCAC
>JAQUZZ010000216.1 GCA_028691095.1 Alistipes sp.
GGGATGCAGCATCACCTCGCCGATGCGGTGGCCTTAGAGCAGAACGGAATTGTGGCGCGTGCCGAACGTCTCTATGCCGAGGTGCATACGGCAGAGGCCGAACGGGAGCTGCTCAAAGCGCAAAAAACCGTGGAGACCTTGCTCAGTGCCCTGAGTACGACGCTCAACACGGAGCAGAGTTACCGTCCGGCAACCGAGATGTTTATCTTGCAGGAGATCGAACCGGTGAGTTACTTTAAGGAGAATGCGTTGGCTCACAACCCGCAACTCAAGGAGGTGGGGCACATCCAATCCCTTGCGACGGAGAATATGCGTTTGCAACGTGCCGACTTTGCACCCCAAGTGGCTCTGATGGGAACCGCAGCCCTCTATAACTACCAACTCTCGTCGATGATTCCGCATTGGGCGGTGGGCGCGGGAGTGACCTTCAAAATCTTCGACGGTTTGCACCGAGAGTATAAATACAGTGCCGCACGGTGGCAGATTCGCCAAGCCGAAGCGGTGAACGAGCAGGCCAACCATAACATCCTGACCTTGATCGACAAACTCTACAATGAGATGGTCACCAGCTCCGAGAAGATGCCGTCGATCGACGCGTCGTATCGCTTTGCCTTGGAGTATCTGCGAATCAAGGAGCAGGCCTTCAACGAGGGGATGGCTCCGTCGTCGGATGTGGTGGATGCCCAGTTGAATTTGGCCAAGATCCGTACCGAGCGATTGCAGGCAGCCTACTATTACGATTTGATGTTGGCTCGATTGTTAGAGGCCGCGGGCATCAGCGACGCATTGACCCAATATGCCCATCGCGCCTCGGCCAAGGTGATCCAATTTGAGACACAGCCGGCACAGTAGCGCGCGTCGGATGAGCATTTTGTAGTTAGAAATCCATTCATTGTAATACATAGCACGTTGTGCTTAAATACCATACATTTTATGAAGAAGAGTAATATTATCGGATTGACGCTTGCGATTGTCGTGGTGATCGTGACCGTGTCGCTGGTAAGTTGGTTTGCCATTAAACCGGTTCCGACCCTCATTCAAGGGGAAGTTGAGGTGAAGAGTGTGAAGATCTCTTCCAAATTAGCCGGACGCATCGAACAAATGGATGTCCGCAAAGGGCAGCAGGTGACCCAAGGGGAGTTGCTGTTCGTGCTGAGTACGCCGGAGGTTGAGGCGAAGTTGCAGCAAGCCGAGGCGGTGCGTAGTGCGGCCGGAGCGCAGAGTGCCAAGGCTCGCAAGGGTGCGCGCAGTCAGGAGATAGAGGGGGCACGCAACCTGTGGCAAAAGGCACTGGCCGGCGTGGAGTTGGCTCAGAAGAGCTATGATCGGGTGAAAAACCTGTACGATCAGGGGGTGGTTCCTGCCCAGAAATTCGATGAAGCCACGGCCTACCTCAAGGCGATGCAGACCACAGCCGCTGCCGCAAAATCGCAGTATGATATGGCGGTTGAGGGGGCACGCTCCGAAGATCGGGCTGCTGCCGCCGCATTGGTCGATCAGGCTTCGGGTGCGGTCAATGAGGTGACCTCCTACATGGCCGATGCGCGTCAATATGCGCCGATCAATGGCGAGGTTTCTACCGTGATTGCCGAGCAGGGTGAGTTGATCGGTGCGGGTTATCCGGTGATTACGTTGCTGGATATGAGTGATCTGTGGGTGACCTTCAACATCAAAGAGGATCTGTTGCCTCGCATCAAGGTTGGCACCCTGCTGCAAGCCTTTGTGCCGGGACTGGGACGTTCGATCGAGTTGAAGGTGGACTACTTGGCCGTGCAGGCTGAGTATGCCACATGGTCGGCCACACGCACCAAAGGCGATTTCGACATCCGCACGTTTGAGGTACAGGCTCGTCCGGTTGAGAAGCAGTCGGGGTTGCGTCCGGGCATGACCGTCACGGTCAACTGGGACGAAATCCGTTAGAAAAACAGAATATTCACCCTTTGCAGTACCGTGTTTGAGGTCAGATGCGGAAAGCGTATATCGGTCATGGATTATATCAGAGCGTTTTGGAGGGTTTTCCTGCGAGAGATCACTACTTTCGGCAATCATAAGGTCTTTTATCGATTGTCGTTGGGGTTGCCGATTCTGTCGTTTCTCTTCTTTGTGATACTGTTTCGCAGTGGGGTTCCGCGCGATATACCGATCGCCATTCTCGATCAGGATCACTCCGCGTTGTCGCGGCAGTTGTCGCGGATGTTGGATGCGACGCCTTCGGCTCAGGTGGCCTACCATATCGAGGGGCTTGCCGAGGGAGAGAAGATGATGAAGGAGGGGAAGATTGATGCCATTGTTGCAATTCCCCGCGATATGGAGAAGGATATATACAGCAACCGTCAAGCCCAAGTCCTGGCTTACATCAATGATATTAACCTCACCAAAAACGGCTTGTTGAATAAGGATTTGCAGACGGCCGTACACACGTTCTCCTCTGGGGTGCAGATTCAAACCCTCGTCAAGAAGGGGCTCTCCGAGAAGGAGGCCTACGACCAGATGATGCCGGTCTACTTTGAGAAGCACGTGCTGTTCAATCCCTATATCAACTACGGCTACTACTTGGTTCCCTGCTTTATGCCGGTCATGTTGTTGATATTCACGCTGCTGACCACGGTGTTTACCATCGGTGTGGAGCTGAAGAACGGTACGGCTCCCCAATGGTTTTCCACGGCTGAGGGGCACACGTTGGTGGCGCTGGCCGGAAAACTGACGCCCTACACAGTGATCTTCTTTGCCCTGTGTATGTTGATGAATACCCTGCTGTTCAAGTTTCTGGGGGTTCCTTTCAACGGCAATACGACGCTCTTTTTCATCTCCGGATTGGTCTTCGTGTTGGCCTATCAGGCTATTGGAGTGGCCATCATCGTGTTGTTGAGTAATCTGCGGTTGTCGCTCTCGATCGGAGGAGGCTATTCGGTTTTGGCCTTTACCTTCTCGGGATTGACCTTCCCTTTTATGGCGATGGATCTGCCCCTGCGGATCGCGGGATACTTCTTTCCGCTGACCTACTATGTGGATATTTTTATCGACCAGGGAATGCGGGGAGCGCCGATCAACTATTCGATGCACTATTTGGGATATATGGCGTTGTTTCTCCTGCTGCCCTTGTTGTTGCAGCGACGTGTGCGCCGTGTCTGCACCGAGCCGAAATTTTGGGGAAAATTGTAGCCGCTACGAAAGCCGAAAAAGAAGGAAAGTATGGATACGTCGAGATTTAAACTGAAATACAGAGAGTTCCTCAATGTGCTACGTCATGAGTATCACTATATTTTTCATGACGGAGGGGTGGTGTTGATTGTCATCGGAGCGATCTTTATCTATGCCACGGCCTATGCGTTTGCCTACAAGAATGAGGTGTTGCACGACATTCCGGTGGCGGTGATCGATCACGATCAGAGCAATTCCAGTCGACAACTGATCCGTTCGTTCGATGCAAATCCCAATTTGGCCATTGCCTACCAGCCCACCAGTCTGGAGGAGGCGAAGCAGTTGTTCTATGAT
>JAQUZZ010000217.1 GCA_028691095.1 Alistipes sp.
TGACGTGCAGATTCAGGGCGTAGTCGTATCCGTACCATCCGGTTGTGGGGTCGGCATCGGTGTCCAGCAGCAGCAACATCCAGTTCGGGTCGGTGTGGGGCGTGAGGGTGTCGGCCGTCTCCATATAGAAACGAAGGTTTTGGGCTCCGACCGCCACCTTTGCGGTGAGCAGATCGTTGCGTCCCGATTGGTTGGTGTAGTGCAACCCTTGGTATCCCGGGGCGTCCCTGTGGGTGATGTCTCCGTAGGTGTCCCGATACTCCACTGTCACGGAGTCCCAGGCCGACCATGGCGCGTCGAGGGCGATCTCTTGGATCTGATCCAACGACGGAATCGGCCGCGCGCCCTTGTAACGGCGGATGTTCTGCGCCATCTGCATATAGTAGTTATCGGTATACCCCCCCTTCATGGGAGCCAAGGCGCGATTGAATTCGGAGTTATATTGATCGACAAAGAAGAAGTCGTTGTCGCGACCCAAGAAGGGGAAGGTCGCCCCGGGCTCTCCGTGCTCAAAGAGCGTGGCCGGCGTCCATTTGCCGGCGGTCCATTCGTTCCAGTCCACCAGCAGCAGAAACGGCGGATCGGCTTGCAACATCTCATTCCAACGCTCCTGAAAGTAGATTCCGTAGCCTGAGGGGTGATCCACCGTATCTCCTAACCACGGTACATAGGCTCGAATCGGGAGATCCTGTGCGTCGGTTTGAGGCTCTCCGTCACGCAGGCTCCATGATTTTCCTACGCCACGGGGATGGCTCACCGGGTGTTGTGCCGCGGAGACCACCCCCTGTTCCGGTCTCCCTTGATGGGTCGAGAGTCGCTCCTTGGGTGTCATTTGCTGCACCCGAGGGTCGGCCATATCCAGATAGAAACTCCAGTGATCTTCGGTGCCCAAATAGCGTTCGCCCTTCCATTGGTAATCGCCACTCCACAGATTGCGTAGCGTGAAGAAACGAACCACCTCGCGGGTATAATCCTTATAGAAGGGTTCACAATAGTCCGGGTCGCCATAGTTGGGATCGGTGGGATCGGTGGCGGCGGCGGGACGATAGTGCGGGTTGGGGTGTTGGATCAGGCTCTCGCGCTGGGAGTCTTGCCACGGGGTGGCGTTGTAACAGAGCAGGGGTTTCTCGTCCCACATAAACCACAGGTCGCGATAGCGATTCTCCTTGTAGATGCTGTCATAGAGCGTCTGGGCCACGGTGATCGAGGGGCCGTTGAAAGCCCAAAAACAGAATTGCGGCACTCTGTTTCCTTGCGCCTTCATCTGTTGCATGGTGCGGAACATCATCTCCCACTCCTTCCAGTAGAATTGCGCGTTGGTGACATCCAAAATCAACACATCGACTCCGGCATCGCTCAACATCGAGAGGTCGCGGCGGAAGACCCATTCGTCCAAGCTGAGATAGTACCCCACCTCCGGTTCTCCCCAGTGGTACTCGTGTCCCGACCATAGCGGATGATCGCCGTGCAGACGAGCCGAGGAGTCTTGCTCCAAGATGCGGGTCACCTCGTGTTCGTAGGGGGGTTGTCCGGCAGCTCGATCTTGGGTGTGCCATGTGATATAGAAAATACCTACCGTGCGCGCGGGATCGGTTTTGGGGAGACCCACCTCGTGAGAGGTCGGCATGGTGCGACCCAACGCATCGGAGCCGACCCACGTGTCGGAGTAGAGATCGCGTATCTGGAATTTCTGCGATTGTCCGGCACAAGGTTGCATGCCGATTCCCCAGCCCCATAAGAGACCGAGAGCCTTGATTGTGAAGCAGAGCGGGTGTCTCATCGAATTTCTTTTAAGCACAGCGTACGATTTATTGGCAATCAATGCCTTAGTATATCAAGCATATACCGTGATAGAAGGATACAATTATTCTTCGAGGTTACGGATGAGCCATCAATGCCTCAGTATATTAAGGATATACCGTAACAGAAGGGCTCAATCCTTCTTTAAGCTTTACGTATGCGATCGTCGCGGAAAGTGTTTTTTGGAGGGCAGAGGAGCCTGTTGTTGTGGTTCGGCTACTCGATTCGTCGGATGTTTGCGCCTAAGGCGTTGAGGCGTCCGTCGATATTTTGGTATCCTCGGTCGATCTGTTCGACATTTTGAATGATGCTGCGTCCTTCGGCCGACAAGGCGGCAATCAGCAGCGCAACGCCTGCACGAATATCGGGCGAAGACATCACCGTGGCGCGTAGCCGGATCTGGTGGTTGTGTCCGATGACCGTGGCACGATGCGGATCACAGAGGATGATCTGAGCCCCCATATCAATCAATTTATCGACAAAGAAGAGCCGACTCTCAAACATCTTTTGGTGGATCAGTACCGCACCTTTGGCCTGGGTGGCCACCACCAGAAAGACCGACAGCAGGTCGGGGGTGAGTCCGGGCCAGGGTGCATCGGCAATGGTCATGATCGAGCCGTCGATGAAACTCTCGATCTCATAGTGGTCGTGGCGGGGAATGTAGAGGTCGTCGCCGCGTTGTTCAAACCGAATGCCCATGCGCGCGAATTGAGCCGGAATGATCCCTAAATTCTCAAACGAAACCTCCTTGATCGTAATTTCGCTTTGGGTCATGGCGGCCATGCCAATGAAACTGCCCACCTCAATCATATCGGGAAGCAGGGTGTGTGATGTGCCGTGCAGCGAGGTGACCCCTTCGATGGTCAACAGATTCGACGCGATGCCCGAGATGCGCGCCCCCATGCGGTTGAGCATCCGGCAGAGTTGCTGGACATAGGGTTCGCAGGCGGCATTATAGAGGGTCGTTGTGCCCTCGGCCAGCACGGCTGCCATGATGATATTGGCGGTTCCGGTGACCGAAGCCTCGTCCAGCAACATATAGCAGCCTTTCAGTTTTGAGGCTTTGACCGAGAAGAAGTTGGCGTTGCTGTCGAAGTCGAATTCGGCTCCCAATTTCTGGAATCCGATGAAATGGGTATCCAGTCGCCGCCGCCCGATCTTGTCGCCTCCGGGTTTGGGAATATACCCTACCCCGAAACGGGAGAGCAGGGGCCCGATCATCATCACCGAGCCGCGTAGACGTGCAGCCCGTTTGCGATAATCGTCGCTTTGCAGGTAGGCAAAATCGAGGTTGCGGGCTTGGAGTGCATAGTGCTGAGCCGAGATACGCTCGACCTCGACGCCCATCTTTTGGAACAGTTCGAGGAGTTGCATCACATCCACGATCTCCGGCACATGGTGGATCTCCACACGCTCCGGAGTGAGCAGTGCGGCACAGAGAATCTGCAATGCCTCATTTTTGGCTCCCTGTGGCCAAATATCTCCTTGCAGCGGAGTTCCTCCTTTTACTTCAAAAGTAGCCATAGTTTTTCTCTAAGCATCGTTGCACCTTGTCGTTGTCGTGGATCCAAGCGAGGTACCCCCCCCGATCCACAACCCCTCCGAAATTCCGAATTTCGTATCCGACGTCTATCTTTTGACGGGTTGGTCTCTTTTCGGTACACCACG
>JAQUZZ010000218.1 GCA_028691095.1 Alistipes sp.
GCCTTACCGGACTACATGAATCACTACATCCGAATAGTGCTTTTTGCCAAAAAAAGGTTATTATTGCTATCAAAATAGCTTTTTTCGTAACAACCCTGTAAGTACTAATATTAACTAATGCGCTATGTTACTGCTACTTGCTATATACATTCACTGTATATAGTGAAAAAGAGGGGTTCCCAATTTGGGATACCTGTTTTTTTTGATATACCGGCCTTGTGATCTGAAGCTACAATATAAACAGGCAACGGAACCCTCCGTTGCCTGTTTATATTGAGATTTTATGATTGGGAAGGGGGGGTGACTACTCCTCGTCTTCCATTTCGTTGCTGATTTGGTCGTCCATGTTGTCGTCCTCCTTCAGCGATTCGTCCTCCTCTTCAAAGAAGTCTTCTTTATCCTCCTCGACTTTGTCATCAATTTTGACATCTACTTTGACCAGATAGCAGATCTCCTCGGTTTCTAACACGATGGCATAAAAAAAGTCTCCCGGAGCCTTGTCAATGCGGATCATTTGGTCGGTGTATCCGTTGGGATACTGTTCTTTGATCAGTTCCCGCAGTGCTTCGGTTAGATTCTTATAACTGATTACTACGCGTTTTTTGGGTTTCTTGGGTTGTGCAGCCATGATGTGGATAAAAAAATTTTTGCAAGTATACGTAATTTTTACAGACCGGAGGAACTTCACGTGAAAAAAAACGAATTTTGAAGGTGTTCTTTCCGTGAATCGCTTCTGTGTCTATCTTTGTAGAGCTTTTGTGGTGCGATGAACTCGACATCGAAAAACCGGCACAAAATTAATATCTTTACAGAAAAGAGAAAAAATATGCGGGAGAAAATTGAAAAACTGCGTGAACAGATTCATAATCATAATTATAGATATTATGTACTCAATGATCCGTTGATTAGTGATTACCAGTTCGATCAACTGCTGCATGAGTTGCAGGCCTTGGAAGAGGCTCATCCTGAGTGGGATGATCCCAACTCGCCGACGCACAGGGTGGGGAGTGACGTGACGCGGGAGTTCCGCACCGTGGCGCATCGTTTTCCGATGCGTTCGTTGGGAAACACCTATTCCATGGACGAATTGCGTGAATTTGACGAGCGGGTGCGTAAAGAGGTCGAGAATCCGGAGTATGTTTGCGAATTGAAGTTCGACGGCACGGCCATTAGCCTGACCTACGAGTGGGGACGTCTTTTGCGGGCGGTGACCCGAGGCGACGGGGTGCGTGGCGATGATGTGACCGACAACGTGCGCACCATCCGCAGTGTGCCGTTGCAGTTGCAGGGAGCCGATTACCCCGACTTTTTTGAGATACGCGGGGAGATCCTGATGCCATACGCCTCGTTCGAGCGATTGAATCGGGAGCGCGAGGAGATTGGGGAGGCTCCCTTTGCCAATCCGCGCAATGCCGCGGCCGGATCGCTCAAACAGCAGAGTTCGGCGGAGACGGCACGTCGGGAGTTGGATTGTACGCTCTATGCGTTGGTGGGGGAGTCCCTCCCCTTTGAGACCCACTATGAGAGTCTGGAGGCGGCGCGACGCTGGGGGTTCAAGGTGTCGGATCAGGTGCGCTTGTGCCGTACGATGACCCAGATCGAGGCGTTTATCGCTCATTGGGATCATGCGCGATATGATTTGCCCTTTGCCACCGACGGGGTTGTGGTGAAGGTCAATCGTTTTGGGGATCAGCAGCAGTTGGGCTTCACGGCCAAGGCTCCCCGTTGGGCGGTGGCCTATAAGTTCAAGGCCGAGGAGGCCGAGACCGAGTTGTTGTCGGTCGACTTTCAGGTGGGACGTACCGGAGCCATTACGCCGGTGGCCAACTTGGAGCCGGTGTCGCTGGCCGGAACCACGGTCAAACGGGCTTCGCTGCATAATGCCGATCAGATTGCGCTGCTGGATCTGCATCTGCACGATCGGGTCTATGTCGAGAAGGGGGGCGAGATCATCCCCAAGATTACGGGGGTCGATCTGGCGGCGCGGCCTGCCGAGAGCCTGCCGTTGCAGTTTATCACCCGCTGTCCGGAGTGCGATACGCCCTTGGTGCGCGACGAAGGGGAGGCGCGCCATTTTTGTCCCAATCAGAACGCTTGTCCTCCGCAGATTGTGGGTCGCATGGTGCATTTCATCTCCCGCAAGGCGATGAACATCGAGGGCTTGGGCGAGGAGACCGTGCAGTTGATCTATGATGCCGGCTTGGCGCGAGATGTGGCCGACCTCTACACGCTGCAACGAGAGGCTTTGCTGGCCTTGCCCCGTTTGGGCGAGAAGTCGGCCGACAACATACTGGAGAGCATCGCGCGATCGCTTACCGTGCCCTTCCCGCGGGTGTTATATGCCCTGGGAATCCGTTTTGTGGGGGAGACGACGGCGAAGACGTTGGCCGAGCATTTCGGCTCGTTGGATGCCCTGCGGAGTGCTTCGCGTGAGACGTTGTTGGAGGCTACGGATGTGGGGGTGCGAATCGCGGAGAGCATTCAAGCCTTCTTTGCCGATCCGCTCAACCGTTTTCGACTCGACCGCCTGCAACAGTCCGGATTGCAATTTGAGACGGTAGCCCCTGCGCAACTCTCCGCACAGTTGCAGGGGTTGCGGATTGTGATTTCAGGGACTTTTGAGCGTCATTCGCGCGATCAGCTCAAGGGGCTGATCGAGGCACATGGGGGCATCAATCAGAGTGCGGTGGCCTCGAATACCGATTTTCTGTTGGCCGGAAGCGGAGTGGGCCCCTCGAAGTTGGCCAAAGCCGAGAAGTTGGGCATCCGTCGATGGACAGAGTCGGACTTGGAGGCGGCCATCGCTGCCTCGCCTGAGATGCCGAATGCCGCGACCCAAGCGCAGTCCCATGGAGCGGAGTCGGCGCAAAAGGAGAAATCCGATCAAAATAATTTGACCCAAGGCGTTTTGTTTGAGTAAAAGTGTTAATTTTGTGCGGAATTTAAGAGTTTGTTTAAATTTCTTTCTTTTTGTTATGACTGTTTGCGAGTTCGGAGGGAGGAAGCGGGAACGGGGCTTCGGTTCAGACGGATTAGTAGGTTTTAAGCACAGCGTGCTTTCATTAGCAATAAATGGATCGGTGTATCAAGTGTATGCCGGGATGAAAGGATTTAATAATTCTTTGGGATTACTTAACAACGAATCATGAAACTTAACATGAAAGGGGTGGGGATTGCCTTAGTAACCCCATTTGCGGAAGATGGTTCCGTGGATTATACCGCACTGGAGCGTTTGATTCAACGTGTGATTGCCGGAGGTGCCGATTATTTGGTGGCGCTGGGTACTACGGCCGAGACGCCGACGCTCTCGGGTGCAGAGCGTGAGGAGGTGTTGCGCTGTGTATTGTCGGCAAATGCAGGACGTCTGCCGGTCATCTTGGGGATGGGAGGCAACAACACGGCGGAGTTGGTTCAGACTCTCCGCGCAACCGATTTATCGAAGGTGGATGCCATTCTGTCGGTGA
>JAQUZZ010000219.1 GCA_028691095.1 Alistipes sp.
CGACCAGAGGCATCTCACCCATTCTTAGGAGAAGATGAAGCGGCTTTAATTTGTTAACGAAATTTATACGGAATTTGAAACAATTCCGTTTTTCTTTCGTATAGGGATTGTTGTGTGACCTCTTTTCAAAGACGCAAAGTCTTGAGCCCAAAGATCGGAAAAACAGAGAAGAGGCAACAAGGGTCGCTCTACCTACCACCCGTAGCACCCTCTCTCACTTGTGTTGTCTATCAGAAATCAAAATAGATCATGAAGTTATCGCAGTACAATTACAACTTTACGCCCGATATGTTGGCGAAATATCCCGCTGAAAATCGCGACGAATCTCGCCTCATGGTGCTCAACCGGAAGAATGGTAAGATTGAACACAAAATTTTCAAAGACGTCATCGACTATTTCAAGATCGGGGATGTCTTTGCTTTCAACGACACCAAGGTCTTCCCGGCACGTCTCTACGGCAACAAAGAGAAAACCGGAGCCGAGATCGAAATCTTCCTCCTTAGAGAGCTCAATCGGGAACTGCGACTTTGGGACGTCTTGGTGGATCCCGCACGCAAAATCCGGATCGGCAACAAATTATACTTTGGCGACGACGACCTGTTGGTTGCCGAGGTGATCGACAATACCACCTCCAGAGGACGTACCTTGCGGTTCCTCTTCGATGGCGACTACGACGCATTCAAAGAGACCCTCTTCAAGTTGGGCGAAACCCCGCTTCCCAAATGGATCCGCCCGAAGGTCGAACCGATTGACGAAGAGCGTTATCAGACCATCTTTGCCAAGAACGAGGGTGCCGTGGCTGCCCCTACGGCCGGGCTTCACTTCAGCAAACACCTACTCAAACGGATGGAGATCAAGGGCATTGATATGGCCTTTCTGACCTTGCATATCGGATTGGGCAACTTCCGCACGGTGGATGTCGAGGATCTGACCAAACACAAAATGGACTCCGAACCCGTGATTATCCCCGAAGAGACGGCCAACAAGATCAACAAAGTAAAACTCACCGGAGGCAAAGTGTGCGCTGTCGGAACGACCGTGATGCGCTCCATGGAGAGTTCGGTCTCGACCGATGGCCTACTCAAACCCTTCAATGGCTGGACCAACAAGTTTATTTTTGAGCCCTATGAGTTCAGTGTCGCCAACTGCATGATTACCAATTTCCAGCTTCCCTACTCCACCCAACTGATGATGGTGGCGGCTTTTGCCGGATACGACCTACTGATGGATGCCTACGAGGTGGCGCGTCAAGAGAAATATCGCTTCGGAACCTACGGAGACGCCATGCTGATTCTGTAAACTGCATCACCACGATCTTCTGGTCCTGAACACTTTAAGACGCAACCTTCAGCGGCGGAGATTCTCGTGGCGTTTTGTCCACAAAGCGCGTCAGAGGGGATGCGCTATCATTCATACAAAGTCCTTGACCGCCTACTACTTGAGAGAAGTGTCCCTCCGAAAAAATGGATCATTCGGTGGGTCACAGGTTCTCCCCGTGCACTCCCGAGGCAAGAGTGATTTCGCTGTTTCACAAGGCAAAAAACGAAAAATTGGGAAAGTCCCAAAAAAATCGTACCTTTGTTCGAGATTGAACTTGTATTGCCTCACCCACGATCCGTACACTCCTCTTTTTGGCGTTTTCCCCTCTCGGGAAAGTCGCTTTTTTGTGATATTCCAAAAGAGGGTTGTCCGATGTGTCTAAAACTCCGTACCAAATGAGTAACTGCAAAATTCTTTATGTCTGTCAGGAGATAACCCCTTATCTGGCTGAGAGCAACATCTCCACGTTATGCAGAGCGCTCTCTCAAGGTATGCAGGAAAAAGGAAACGAAATCCGTACTTTCATGCCGCGCTATGGCGTAATCAACGAAAGACGCAATCAACTGCATGAGGTGATTCGGCTCTCTGGCATGAATCTGATCATTGACAACAACGACCACCAACTCATCATCAAAGTAGCCTCCATCCCCTCCGCCAGAGTTCAGGTCTACTTCATTGATAACGAAGACTATTTCCATCGCAAAGCCATCACACGCGACGACACCGGAAAACTCTTCCCCGACAACGACGAACGCGCTATTTTCTTTGCACGCGGGGTGCTGGAGACCGTCAAAAAACTGCGTTGGACTCCCGACATTGTACACTGTCACGGATGGTTTACCTCCATTGTCCCGATCTATCTGAAAAACCTCTTTGCCGACGACCCCATCTTCAAAAAAGTGAAGGTCGTACTCTCGATCTATGACGATATGTTCGAGGAGCCCTTGGCTGCCAACTTCAAAACAAAGATCCAGGGCGAAGGCGTACCTAAAAAATATCTGAGTACAATCGAGGATCCTACATACGAAAACCTGATGAAGTTCGTTATAAACTACGCAGAAGGAGTTATCTTCGAGACACCCACTCCGCCACAAGCACTGGTGGAGTACCTCGAAGAGAAAGGAAAACCCTATCTGAACTATCAGGATAAATCAAACACAGACTACCTGACCCAATATCAGGCGTTTTACGACAAAATAGCTGCACATGAACAAAACAAATAGGAGTTGGGGCATCGCCGTAGCGATCACCCTACTGGTGGCCTTGGGGGCTTGTTCCAAAGTCAATAATGAATTCGGTGACGAGTTCATCCCCGACGACCAGAAGATGCAAGTCTTTATGGACACAATCTACGGCATCAACACCTACCTCACGGAGTCCGATTCATTTCCTACCAGCGGAATGACCTACGGGTTTATGGGCTCCTGCGTTGACCCGACGTTCGGCCATACCGAAGCCTCGTTCTGTTCCCAATATATGCTGAGTTACTTCACCAGCGAAGAGGAAATGTTTGGCATCGCACCGGTGTTCGACTCCTTGGAACTCAGTTTTACGCTCAACGCCGCCTTCTGGGGCGATACGACGCAAAAACAGACCTTCCAGATTTTTGAGATGAAAGACCGGCTCTACTACGATACGGTCTACTATGCAGACATTGATCTGCCCCACATGATCGAGGCCGAACCGATTGCCGAATTCACCCTAAGCGGATGCCCCACCACGGAGATCACCCTGAAACTGGATTCGGAACGCGCCATCCAATTTGCGCACCATCTGATGGACACCACCGGTGGAAGCTACACAAGCGATTCGCTCTTCTTTGACAACTACAAAGGGCTCTATTTTGCCCGCAAGGCGGGGCAGAACCCAGCCTCGGCCCTGTATCGCATCGTACTCTCCGGCATGGAGATGACCCTCTACACCCATAGTTTCACCGATGCCTCGGCCACGCAAGTGAAGGACACCATCCAAACCTACTACGCCTTTGGCAACAGCAGTTCGCTCTACTACAACTCCCACGCCAATCGCATCACCCATGACTACACCGGAACCCCGATTCAGCGCATCAACGATACGCTTCCCGCATCGGAACCCATGGAGTTTGGATATA
>JAQUZZ010000220.1 GCA_028691095.1 Alistipes sp.
TTGTGCTTATCATAAAATCTGCAAGTTTCTATATCCAAAAATACGGAAACTTGCAGATTTTTACAAGTATTTTAACTCTTATTTTATTGATAATCCGTAATTTGTTGGGTTGTTAAGGGTCGACTAATTAATGTGAGTTCGATCTCTCCTCCTAAATTCTCCCCTAACCATAAGGGAAAATCTATTTTATATGGTATGTCGTGCCGGAAGACAAAGTTTACGATATATACAGAGAATGCCCAATTCTTAAGAATTGGGCATTCTCTGTGATTTTGTGACGATCTTTCTGCTACTCAGATTGAGCCACTTCCGTTGGTGAATATGGAAGTGGATAGCCTTCTCTCGAATCGGAAAATCATTGATCTCACGTTGTGCTTAAAGAACCCAAACCGAGGCTAATATTCGTTCCAGCTCTTGATTTTAATATCCTTTTTCTCCAAGCGACAGAAGGCTGTGATGAAGGCGCTGGCTAACCGTGCGTTGGTGATGAGTGGAATATTGAAGTCGATGGCGCTTCGACGAATGGTGTAGTCGTTGTTGAGCTCTGTTTTCGAGAGATTCTTGGGGATGTTCACCACCAGATCAATCTTCTTCTCCTTGATGTAGGTCAAGGTGTTGGGTTGGTCGGGTTGGTCGGGCCAATGGAGTACCGTGGAGTGGACGCCGTTGATCTCCAAGAAGGCTGCCGTGCCTTTGGTGGCATAGATCTCGTAGCCTCGTTGCTGCAAGGCTTTGGCGGCGGAGAGCATATCCATCTTGGATCGAGAATCTCCGGTCGAGAGCAGGACGCTCTTTTTGGGGATGGCATAGCCGACCGACATCATGGATTTGAGAATTGCCTCATGAAAATCCTCTCCGATACAAGCCACCTCACCGGTGGAGGCCATCTCCACGCCCAAGACGGGGTCGGCTTTCTGCAATCGCGAGAAGGAGAATTGGGGGGCTTTGACGCCCACATAATCCAACTCGAAGGAGGATTTGTGAGGAACTTCGGGTTCGAGACCCAGCATGATCTTGGTGGCAATATCGATGAAGTTCACCTTGAGCACCTTCGATACGAACGGGAAACTTCGCGAAGCGCGCAGGTTGCACTCGATTACCTTGATTTCGTTGTCCTTGGCCATCACCTGCATATTGAAGGGGCCTGAGATGTTGAGCATTCGGGCTACTTCGCGGGCAATTTTCTTGATGCGTCGCATGGTCTCGACGTACATTTTTTGTGGCGGGAAGACCATGGTGGCATCTCCGGAGTGTACACCGGCAAATTCGACGTGCTCGGAGATGGCATAGATCAACATCTCACCTTTGCGGGCTACGGCGTCGATCTCGATCTCCTTGGCGTGTTCGATGAATTCGGTGACCACGACCGGATATTGTTTGGAGACGCTGGTGGCCAAGGTGAGGAAGTGCTCCAATTCGTCGCGGTTGGAGACCACGTTCATGGCTGCTCCGGAGAGCACATAGGAGGGACGAATCAAGACGGGGAAGCCCACTTCGTCTACGAAGTGATAGATATCCTCCATTGTCGTCAATTCGCGCCAACGGGGTTGGTCGACCCCGATGCCGTCCAGCATGGAGGAGAATTTGTGACGATCCTCCGCGCGGTCGATATCCTCGGCCGAGGTTCCCAGAATCGGAACGTGTTGATTTTGTAGACGCAGTGCCAAGTTGTTGGGAATCTGGCCTCCCACCGATACGATGACCCCCCGAGGAGTCTCCAGATCGGTAATATCGAGCACGCGTTCGAGTGTCAACTCGTCGAAGTAGAGGCGATCGCACACGTCGTAGTCGGTCGATACGGTCTCCGGATTGTAGTTGATCATCACCGAGCGGAGCCCCTGTTGGCGCACGGTGTTCAGGGCGCTGACGCTACACCAGTCAAACTCCACGGAGCTACCGATGCGGTAGGCTCCCGAACCCAGGACAATGACCGAGCGATTGTCGTGTGCAAAGTCGATGTCGTGTGCCGAGCCGTTGTAGGTGACGTAGAGGTAGTTGGTCATTGCCGGATACTCGGCGGCCAAGGTGTCGATCTGTTTGATGAAGGGGGTGATACCCCGCATCTTGCGGTAGTGCCGAATCGAGAGCATATCGGCCTCGATGCTTTTCGGGGTGCTCTTGCTCACCATACGAGCCAACTGAAAGTCGGAGAAGCCGCGTTGCTTGGCCTCCCGAAGCAGGTCGTCGGAGACGTGGGTGATGTTATGATATTGCTCCAGTTCGTTCTCGATGCGGATGATGTTTTGCAACTTCTCCAAGAACCAACAATCAATCTTCGTCAATTCGTGGATGCGTTCGACGGTGTAGCCCTGTTTGAGGGCATGGGCAATCACAAAGATTCGTTTGTCGGTCGGGTGGCTCAGGGCTGCGTCGATATCCTCGACCTCAAACTCTTTGTTGGCCACAAAACCGTGCATTCCTTGCCCGATCATGCGCAATCCTTTTTGGATGACCTCCTCAAAGTTGCGTCCGATGGCCATTACCTCACCCACTGATTTCATGCTGGAACCCAATTCGCGGGAGACGCCTTTGAACTTTCCTAAGTCCCAACGCGGAATTTTGCAGACGATATAGTCGAGTGCCGGCTCAAAGCAGGCGGTGGTGCTCTTGGTGACGTTGTTTTTCAACTCGTGCAGACCGTATCCCAACCCTAATTTGGCAGCGATGAAGGCCAGCGGATACCCTGTGGCCTTGGAGGCCAGGGCCGAGGAGCGGCTCAGACGGGCGTTGACTTCGATCACGCGATAGTCCTCCGAATTGGGGTCTAAGGCGTACTGTACGTTACACTCGCCCACGATGCCGATGTGTCGGATGATCTTGATGGCCAGCCGACGCAGTTTGTGGTATTCGGCGTTCGAGAGGGTTTGTGATGGAGCGACGACGATACTCTCACCGGTGTGGATGCCCAGCGGGTCGAAGTTCTCCATGTTGCAGACCGTGATGCAGTTGTCGTAGCGGTCGCGCACGACCTCGTACTCCACCTCTTTCCATCCCTTGAGTGATTTCTCAACCAAGATCTGGGGCGAATAGGAGAAGGCCTTATTGGCCAAGGTCTCTAACTCCTCGTCGTTGTCGCAGAATCCCGAACCGAGGCCTCCTAAGGTGTAGGCGGCACGGATGATGATGGGGTAGCCCAGGGTGTGTGCCACACGTTTGGCCTCACTGACGCTGGTGACCGCTTCACTCTTGATGGTGTTGACTTGGATTTCGTCCAGTTTCTCCACAAATTTCTCGCGGTCTTCGGTGTCGATGATGGCTTGCACGGGCGTTCCCAAGACCCGAACCTTATACTTCTCCAACACCCCGCTCTGGTAGAGCTTGACGCCACAGTTCAGGGCGGTCTGTCCTCCGAAGGCGAGCAGGATGCCTTGCGGCTGCTCCTTGCGAATCACCTCCTCGACATACTCCGGGGTTACG
>JAQUZZ010000221.1 GCA_028691095.1 Alistipes sp.
CAAACCCTCAAGCGATGCAAATCCAACGCCACAACACGCCCTTTCCGCGATCGCTTGAAAACCACAAAGGCTCTCCAAGGCTTTGTCTTGGAATTTGGAGAGCTCAATAATTGAGTGTAAATTTACGAAATTATTTTCCCCTTCCAAGAAAACACGTCAACACAGGGTGTTATTTATTAGCAATCAATGTATTGGTATGTTAATAGTATGCCTTAAGGAAAGGGGAAAATCATTCTTTGGGATTACTTAATACGTTAGAGATATGACACAGGAGGATATTTTGAGCCTGCTACACCAAGTGGTTCATCCCGAATTACACAGTGATATTGTGACCTTAGGTATGGTGGAAAACGTAGTCGTGACCGCCGATAAGATCCAATTCTCACTCTGCTTTGCCCGCGCGCGCGATCCTTTTGCTCGTTCCATCAAGAGCCAATGCGAAAACGCAATCACCCAGCAATACCCGAATCACCCTCAGCTCCAAATCTTCATCAAAGAGAAAACCCCAACTCCCCAACCCAAAGCCACCCCCCAACCCTTCGGTGTGCAGGATGGCGTGAAGCATATCTTGGCTGTCAGTTCGGCCAAAGGAGGGGTGGGGAAGAGCACCGTCACAGCCAATCTGGCTTTGGCCCTGCACGCCATGAATTACCGCGTCGGGATCTTGGATGCCGATATTTATGGCCCTTCACAACCTACCCTCTTCGGGGTTGAAGGGTATCAACCGGTAGGGGAGAAACAAAACGGGAAAGAGTGGATTCTTCCGGCTGAGAAGTTGGGGATTCGCCTGATGTCGATCGGTTTCTTCATTCGCCCCTCGGATGCCCTGATGTGGCGCGGGCCGATGGCCACCAACGCCCTGCGACAGATGATTCGTCAAACCCTATGGGGCCCGCTGGATTTTTTGTTGATCGACCTGCCTCCGGGAACGGGTGATGTTCATCTCTCGATTTTACAGGAGATGCAACTCCAGGGAGCCCTTATCGTCAGCACCCCACAAAAGGTTGCTTTGGATGATGTGGTGCGTGGCATCGCCATGTTCCGCAGTGAAAAGATTCAAATTCCCGTATTGGGCCTTGTTGAGAATATGGCTTGGTTTACGCCGGCCGAGCTTCCCGATCACCGTTATTACATCTTCGGGAAAGAGGGTGCCAAAAAGTTGGCCGCAGCGGAAAACCTACCGCTTTTGGCTCAGATCCCCCTTATTCAGGCGGTCAGAGAGGCTTCCGATGAGGGAGAACCGCTCACTGCGAACCATCCGTCGAGTCATTATTATCGCCTTTTGGCCGAAGCTATGATCGCCCAACTCCCCGCCCCCAAGGAACGATCATAACTTTCGGCGCTTTGAGTGTTAAAAAACTAAGGATCAATGGATAATAAGGATTTCCCATTCGTTGATAAGTTGTGGAAAGAACCCATGATAAAGGGTTCATTAAAATAGAGCAACTCTTCCTAAAAAGAGATTGCATTTCAATTCCAGCGCAACGATAAGAGAGTTTTCAGAAAAAGCAAGTAAAAGTTAAGCCCAAGTACAGACAAAGCATAAACAACGATATTCGCACTCCACGCCCCATCAACCACACTGTTCAGATGTTGATAAGAGTTACGAAACGTTGTTTACAACCCTTAAAACCCTTCAAGCAGATAAGCGTTTAGAGAAAGAATTAAATGTTGAGATACGGTCGGTGATTTGTGCATGGATTTCTTTGTTTTTTCCAACCACACCTTATCAACACCATGAACAGCTATTATTCTTTCTTTTAATTCTTAAATCTTTAAAACATTTAAATAAAAAAGAAATAGAGTGTGTGGATATGGAGAGTCTAAAATGTGCGAATCGAACGGTCACGGATCGGATCCAAGAGCTATCCGAAAAGATCGAAAAATTAAAACGGGAGAAACATGCGGTGATCTTGGCGCACTATTACACCTTGAAAGAGGTGCAACAGGTGGCCGACTTTACCGGAGATAGTTTGGCGTTGTCGGAGCAGGCGGCGCGTATCGATGCTCCTATTTTGCTCTTTGCCGGCGTGCGCTTTATGGCCGAGACGGCAAAGGTGCTGTCGCCCGATAAAAAGGTGCTGCTTCCTGAGCCGGAGGCGGGATGTTCCTTGGCAGACTCGTGTCGTGCCGAAGATTTCGCCGCTTTTTTAAAGCAATACCCCGGATATACGGTTGTGAGCTATGTGAATACCTCGGTCGAGGTGAAGGCTTTGACCGATATTTGTTGCACCTCCAGCAATGCGGTGGAGATCATCCGGAGTCTTCCGGCGGAGACGAAGATCCTCTTTGCGCCCGACCGCAATTTGGGAAATTACATCCAGCGGATCACCGGACGACCCGATATGGTGGTGTGGGACGGAGCCTGCGGAGTGCACGAAGAGTTCTCGGTGGAGAAGATCTTGGCCTTGAAGAGGCAATACCCCGAGGCGAAGGTCTTGGCGCACCCCGAATGCAAACAGACGGTGCTGCTGACCGCAGACTATGTGGGGAGTACGGCCGCCTTGTTGCGTTTTGCTTCAACCGATCCCTCCGACACGTTTATTGTGGTGACCGAAGCGGGAATTTTGTATCAGATGGAGCGTGAGAATCCTCACAAACGCTTTATTGCGGCTCCTCCGATGGATTCCACCTGCGGTTGCAACGAGTGTGCCTATATGAAGATGATTACCTTGGAGAAGATCTATCGCGCCTTGGAGCAAGAGGCACCGGAGGTGAATATTGAGGAGTCGGTGCGGGTCAAAGCGGAAGGGTCGATTCGTCGGATGTTGGAAATGGGAAAAAAGAAGTAACCCCTAAGTGTGATTCAACCCTTTTATCACGGTATACTCTGGGTACACCGTAATGTTGATAACGAATCAATCATACACTGTGCTTAAAAAACAATAAACCATGATACGAAGATGGATGGTGGCGCTGCTGCTGCTGCTGTGGCTTGCGCCCTCTGCCAAGGCAGATGAGGGAATGTGGCTGTTGCCCTATTTGGCAAAGCTTAATATCAAGGATATGAAGGCCAAAGGGCTAAAGCTCTCGGCGGAGGATATTTATAGCATCAACCGTATGGCGCTCAAAGATGCGATTGTGATCTTTGGCGGAGGATGCACCGGAGAGGTGGTTTCCGAGCGGGGTTTGGTGTTGACCAATCACCATTGTGGCTACGGAGCGATTCAACAACAGAGTACCGTGGAACACGACTACCTGAAGCATGGGTTCTGGGCAATGTCCGATCAAGAGGAGATTCCCTCGCCGGGGTTGACCGTGACCTTCATTCGCAAGATCGAGGATGTCTCCCAGGAGGTACTCGCCGAGGTCACCGCGCAGATGAGTGAGGCACAACGGACGGAGGCCATCACCGCAGCGATGGGTCGGGTTCAGCAAAAGGTGTTGCCGCTGCCCGCTGGTCAACAAGTGGA
>JAQUZZ010000222.1 GCA_028691095.1 Alistipes sp.
GATGACTTCCGAAGATTAGCAAAGGATTATGAACGAAAGGTGGTGTGTTCGGAAAATATGATATACTTGGCTTTTATTTCACTGATGCTAAAATGGTTATAAATGATATTTTTAAACAGACTCTTAGGCTTTTTCTGCGTTCATCATGCAACGAAAAACCCTAAATAAACATCCTCTCTACCAAGAGGAAGTTTTAGTCTACGCTCCCTGTGACCGAACAAGAACTGATAAAACGTTGCTGCAAAAAGGATCCGCTGGCACAACAAGCACTATACGAACACTACGCCTCTAAAATGTTAGGGGTGTGCATTCGTTATGTAGGTCAGCGCGATGTAGCCGAGGATTTGCTGCACGACGGTTTCATCACGATCTTTGCGAAAATCGAAACGTTTCGCAGCGAAGGTTCGTTGGAGGGATGGATCCGACGGGTCATCGTCAACACCGTTTTGGCGTATCTGCGCAAGCATCCGGCCGGAAGCACTACGGAGGTCGAACCCCTGCTGCAAAATAGCCCCAGCGACGAGATGTCGGCCTTGGATCGCATATCGGAACGAGAGTTGCTACACTTAATCAGTGCCCTACCCGAAGGGTATCGTACCGTGCTCAACCTCTTTGCCGTGGAGGGATATTCGCATCGAGAGATTGCCAATATGTTGCACATCAGCGAAGGAACATCCCGATCTCAATACCTGAGAGCCAAAAGATTGCTAAACCGCTTTATTGTATCATCCGAAACCCCCATCTCACACGACGGACAAAAGACGAAACCCTAACCACCATGAAAGCCGAGGATCAGTTCAAAGAGGTGCTGCAAAGTCGCCTGCGGGATTACACACCCGAGGATCCTGCCCCGTCGTGGCAACAGATGCAACGACGCATGGAACTCTACGCCAATGCCCATCCGGAGCTTTCAACCCCTCCGACACACCGCTCGTCGCGTCGATGGCTCTATGCCGCTGCCGCAACGTTGCTCTTTGGGGTCGTCGGCACCACGCTCTATCGGATGCACTCATCGTCGCCCTTGCGTAGCGACACCCCCTCCCAACCGCTGACGGAGTTGCTTGCCTCCACGGCAACCTCCACCCCGCAACCTCGAAGCTCCGCATCGCCACAGAACGATGCCGTACTCTCCGAGTTGCTGCAATCCGCCAAACGCATCGAGATCGTATCGGCAGGAACCCCTCCGGCCGTAACAACCCTCTCTGCATCCCAATCGGTCGAAAACCTCGCCTTCGAGGGCACCGCTACCGAAAACACCCCGCTCATCGACGGTCATAGTGCCGCCTCCGCGGCCCCCAGTTCCGAAACTTCGACATCCACCCCGGAGGCATCGACCCTCTTGGCGGCACGACCTGCCCGCGCTCATTTTAAACGCGCTCCACAGGAGGATTTTTGGCGTTCGACTCCTCCGTTGCGTCGTCCTCGTCGCAGTTGGATGATGACCGCATTTGCCGACGCCTCCACCTTTTCGGCAGCCCAAGGTTCCACCAACACCCCCAATCGCACCAGCGGCATCTATGACGGCGCCGCGGTCTTCTCCACCACCCCCCTGGGCAGTTCGCTCGCAGGCACACCGGGGGTGCGACCCTCGATGGATCACCATTTCCCCATCTCCGTGGGACTCACTGTACGCAAATACCTCACCCCTCGATTGGGCATCGAAACAGGACTGGTGTACTCCTTTTTGGAATCCACGGCCGAAAACGAAGGAGCCTTTCTCTATCGCTACTCCCAAAAAGTACACTACTTAGGAATCCCCCTCTCGGTAACCTATTCGGTGCTGGATCACAAACGATTTGACCTCTACTTCATCGGGGGCTTCATGGCCGAAAAAGCACTCTCGGCCAAAGGGACGACCCGCATCTATGACAACGGGGATTTTGTCTCTTCCTCCACACAATCCCTCACGGCCACCGGGCTCATGTGGTCGGTGCATATGGGAACCGGCTTGGGGTATAATTTCGTCGACCGTTTCGGCCTCTACGTCGAACCCGAAGTCAACTACTACTTCCGCAACGACGACCAACCCCTCACCTACCGCACCGAAAATCGTTGGAACCTCAACGTGCGCATGGGGTTGCGTTACAACTTCTAAGCACAGCGTGCGATTTATTCGCAATCAATATAAGGGTGCAACATTTCGGACGCACGCAACATCTTGAAAGAAATCGGGGTCATCGACTCAGTCTTCACAACTTTCGGAACACCGTCAGTCGGTCGTGCCATCCCGAACAAAATTTCACAAACCGCTTAATTTCATACCATGCAAATGTTACGCTCCTGGATCGGTTGCGCATGCTGCGCCTTGTTGTTCAGCTCATGTCTGAACGACCACAACGAAACCTATCGTCCCCAAGAGAGTTGGGGTACGATCTCCGGAAATCCCACCTCGTTTGTCATCCACAGTGATGTAGGCAACACCTTGCAGGTCGTCGAGAATCGCGATCCGAGTTTCGAGTTCAAAGATCAGCAACGCGTGGTCGCCTCGTTACAGATTCTCTCCGAAAAGGGCATCAACACCTATGACGTTGCCATTAATGCCATCAAACCGCTGCTCACCAAGAGTCCTGTCTACCCCTCGCAACTCACTCCCGCACAGCAGGACAGCCTCGGAACCAATCCCATTGAGGTCTACCAAGCCTGGTTCGGAGCCAATCGCTACCTCAATCTTGAATTTATGATATGGAGCCACAATCCGCAGATTCGCCACTTCATCAATCTGGCTGTGGACGAGACCCAATCCACCGATGAGACCTGCTATGTCACCCTCCGACACAACGCCTTCAACGATGTACCTCGCTATGCAGGAGGTGGACGGGTCAGCTTCGACCTCGCACAGATTCTCCCTCCGGAGAAAGAGCAGATCCTGGTCGTAATCGAATGGCACAATTATGATGGCACCCGCGGCAGAGCCTCCGGCTATTTCCGACGCCACACCTCCCCCGATCAAAAGTTGTGGTCACAATCGACTCAGACCCTACCCTCTGCCTCCATCGAGTAAACGCAGGGATTCCCAAAACACGAAAAGCATCGGTTGCTCTGATAGCAACCGATGCTTTTCGTGTTTTCACCGCCTTTCTTCCGCAAAATGCGGAGCGTAGAGGAGGCGACCGAGTAGAGGGTCACTCCACCCGTGCCCTGCTTGTTAGTCCCAGTCGCCCTCTATCTCGCCACCAATCTCGATTTTCACCTTCTCGGGATTGCTGTTGAGCGTCACGGTGATCGTGTGTTGGGTGCCGGCTTTGAAGACAAAGGAACTCTCGATCAGATAGGAGACCCCCTTCGACAGGATCTCGATCATCGGGCGTTTGGTCTCCAGTCGCTGCGGAACGACCAGTGCCACATATTCGTCATCCGCCACCTTCTTAGCCGTGATGCTTTGGGTCGCCTCATAACCGTTAGATCGGAAGAG
>JAQUZZ010000223.1 GCA_028691095.1 Alistipes sp.
GCACGCCAACGTCCTTTCAGCGGGTGGTCTTTGTGGAAAATCGCGTCGAAATCGGGTTGAACCATGCAACGAAAGGTTGCATTCTCGGCAAATCGTTTGAGTTTATCTTTTCCCATATCGGTGTGATTCTATAAAAATCTTTGGTTATTTACAGTTGCAAAGGCCGCACTTGGCAGCGAATCGTTCTCTGGAGCCATCCCGCATCGCTATTCTCTTCCAAACTATATCCCAGAGGGATAGCCCCCCCTGTGTCTTAAGGTTGGGTCTCTATTGTATCCTTGCGCGTTCGGCTGAAAACTTCTACTGAATATCGACCCCGACCGCCCAAATGCCGCGAATTGTATCTTGAGGCATCTTGACGGGACGAAACTGAAAGAGATAGCTTCCCCGTTCGGGCAGTTTCATTCGTCGGCGATAGAGGTGATTGTGGTCGCTTTGCAGGTCGAGTTGGCGATCCGACAACGGAATGGAGACGGTGTCGCACCATCGGAACCCGGCCGGGGTAATGGTGGTCACCGAGAGATTCAGTCGATCATAGAGAAAATTATTGCCGTAACGCACCACCAAGTTGAGGTTGCGCAGCGAGAGGGTGTCGATGTTCTCAAAACGAACCGTCACCTCATCCTGAGAGCTCCATCCCGCAGGATCGACCTCCGTAACAAAGGCGTGCTGTGGGGCAAGACATCCCCCCAGCGTGCAGCAAACAAGGATGAAAAGGCGTTTTGGGAACACGACGTCACTACTCTTTAACGGGTTGTGCAGATTTGGAGGTTTCGGCGTTCTGCGATGCACCGGCTTCTTGCGGACGATTCCGTTCGGCGGCACCATTTGAACGCTCTTTATTGGGATTGCGTCTACGGTTGTTGTTACGACCGTTGTTGCGACGTGCCGCATTGCGATTCTCTCCGCTCTTCTCGGGCGAGGCACTCGGCTTGGCTGCACTCTCGTCGTTGCGGGGAGCGGTTTCACGTCGATTGGGATTCGATCCCTTCTCGTTGCGACGCATCTCCGGCTTCGACGAAGGTGTGCGCAGGCCGTTGTTGCGACGTGCTGCACGTTCCGGCATCGCGGTGGTTGCGGAGGGGTTTGCCTCTGCTTTGGCCTCAGCGTTTCTGGGGTTCGGAGCCTTCGGAGCCACGGCTTTGGGTGCAGCAGGTGCAGCGGATGCAGCGGGAGCATCCGGACGCGATTTCTTCTTGCGATTTTTGCGACGCCCTCCTCCCTGCTTGTCAAAGCGGGTAAGGCTCTCTTCTCCGACCACATTGGCAAACGTAGGTTCGGAAACCTCGGAGAGTTCGGAAACCTCGGAGAGTTGATCTACCTTCTCTCCCTGTTGGTTGAGTCGCAGAATCTCTTTGACGCGCGTCACCGACAGGGGAATCATGTTGGCTTGTGAATGGGGATCGGTACTGAACCACATGATGCGATTCAGAATATCGCTTTTGATCAAGAAATAGTCGCCATCGAAGGCTTGCAGCGGTTGGTTGACCTTGGGGAATTCGCGTCGGGCATCCATGTAGGAGTCTAACTCATAGACCAAGCAACACTTCAACTTACCGCACTGTCCGGCCAGCTTTTGGGGATTGAGCGAGATCTCTTGATGGCGTGCGGAGTTGGTCGTAACCGAGACGAAGTTAGAGATCCAAGAGGCGCAACACAACTCACGGCCACAAGAACCCAGTCCTCCGATGCGTCCCGCCTCCTGCCGTGCTCCGATCTGCTTCATCTCGACGCGGATGCGGAACTGCTCGGCAAAAATCTTAATCAACTCGCGGAAGTCCACCCGTTCGTCGGCAATATAGTAAAAGATCGCTTTGATCTTATCCCCCTGATACTCTACGTCCCCAATTTTCATATTGAGGTTCAGCTCCGCGGCAATTTGGCGCGAGCGAATCATCGTTTCGTGTTCCAAGGCGATGGCCTCTTGCCACTTCTCGATGTCGTAGGGTTTGGCTTTGCGATAGATCTTGCGGAACTCTCCGTTCTGGGGTGTGAAGCCCACGCGTTTCATTTGGCGAGCCACAATATCGCCGGTCAGCGAGATGATCCCGATGTCGTGACCGGGAGAGGCCTCCACCGCTACAATATCGCCGCGCTTGAGCGGCAAGTTATTGACGTTACGGTAGTAACCCCGTCGTGTATTCTTGAATCGAACCTCAAAAATGTCATCCTCAAAAAGATGCGGCATCCCCTCCAACCAATCGTAGGTGTGCAGTTTGTGACATCCTTCGCAGGGGGCAACGCTATTTTCGCCTCCACACTCGCAGAAACGGCAACCCCGGCCGATGTCCAAGGTGTAGTGTGGGGTGTTATCTTGTGATTCTGTTTTATCTCTCTCTTCTTCCATGATAAGGGTCTATCCTTTTTAGCACAGCGTGCGGTGATTATATGTGATTCTAAGTGGGTTTGCTTGTCGGCATACAACCCATATCGCTCTTCTTTGTCGAAGGTTCACGTCACGTCGGACAAAGCCATCTTCCGCACGAAAATGAAACTTCAAAATTCGGTGATTCAATACGCCAAAGATACAATTAGGACAAAAGTAATAAAAATTTCCGGATTGCCGAGAATCGATTTCATAGATTCATCGCATCGAAGGACACGGAGAGCGCGGATTCTCTCTTTTTCTGATCAAACAGCGGCAAATCTTTGGAAAAGATGCCAAACCGATCAAAGGTTTCCTAACTTTGTAAGGATCGATTCCCCGTGTGTCACCGTTCCGAGAAGCGGGCGATGGATCAGCTATCAACCCATTTGCTTATCAGTCAGATACGGTACTTTGAAGTTGCTCCGTAACCCTTATGATATATACTTGATATACTGAGATGTTAACTGCCCATAAACAGCACGCTGTGCTTAAAAAAGATCGTATGGAAATTACTCACAACGTATCACAGCATCGTTTCGAGTTGACGCTCGAAGGCGAGGTCGCCTACCTGAGTTATCATCAGGAGGGAAGTCGATTGGATCTTCAACACACCCTTGTGCCCCGTCCGATCGAAGGTCGAGGTATCGCTGCGCAGTTGACACGCCATGCGCTGCAATATGCCCGCACAGGGCAGTTGCAAGTTCGTCCCTCATGCGCCTATGTGCGTGCCTATCTGGAACGTCCCCCCGAGGAGCAAGATCTTTTGGAACGATAGTCTCCGTCCAGAGTATGATCTCATTCGGTGTCAAAGCATCTGAAGCCTGAAAGAACGATCGAGCCGTTGCATCACAGTATCCGCATGAAATACAGGTGTATTTACGGCTCACAAAGAGCACGGTGTGCTTAAAAAAATCACTCCGAATCCTTCGTGAGAAACGAAAGATTCGGAGTGAAGTGTAAAGGAGGGATAGGCTACCAGCAATAGATCACCGCGTCACCCGGTTCCACCTCCAGATGACTGGTGTAGGCCGATGCCGGCAC
>JAQUZZ010000224.1 GCA_028691095.1 Alistipes sp.
GTCGATCTTACCTCTGAAAATCATGTCGTTGAGGTCGGCCACCGAGGCGATGGTGGTTCCGTCGTTGAAGGTGTTGGATTGAATGACGGAGTTCCCGACCTTGACCGGAACGTCCAAGATCATGCCGGTGATGGTCGACCGGATCTGGGTGTTGCTCAGTTCGGATTTGCGACTGGCAATGCCGTTCTGCACGATCTCCAGATTGTCCTGTGCGTTCTGCATCTCCTCACGGGCTTTGGATAGGTCGGTGGTGCTCTTCTCAAAATCTTCGGCCGAGACCACGCCCGATTCGTGCAATCCCTTGATGCGGTCGTAGTCGCGTTGGGTCTGATCCAGTGTGATCTGTGCCACATTGACCCGCGATTCGGCACTGTTTAGGGCAGCCATCTCGGGAATCACCTTCACCTTGGCGATGACCTCTCCCTTTTGAACCCGTTCACCAGCCTCCTTGTAGATCTCGGAGATGATTCCTGAAATCTGCGGTTTGATGAGCACCTCATTGCGCGGTTCGACCTTGCCGGTGGCCACCGCTTGTTTCTCCAGGGTGTCGATTTTGGGTTGCATGATGTTGTATACCACTTTTTCGGGACGTGTTTTGTTCCATAAGAAGACAAATGTTCCGATCAACAGGAGTAGGAAGAGCACTCCGGCTGCGATTTTGAGGACTTTTTTCATGGTAGTTATTTTTTGTTGAGTTATGCAATGAAATGGGGGAAAGGGGTGTCGTTCTACTCTTCGCGAATGGCATCGACCGGTTTGATGCGCAACGCTCGATATGCAGGCAGGATGCCGGCCAACAGGCTTCCTATGATTAATACAAAGAGAGAGGCCATGGCCATGCCGAACGAGATCTGGGCATGGATCGGGGACTCCCCTGCGGCAATGCGTTGTGCTGAGAACAAGGTTTCGGCTCCCGAGAGCAGGGCAACGGCCAAGGCCAAGCCTCCGACTCCGGCCACAAAGGTGAGTACGAAACTCTCACTCATGATCTGCGAGATGATGATGCGTGGCTTGGCTCCCAAGGCGCGTCGAACTCCGATCTCCTGCGTTCGTTCGCGAACCACAACCAGCATGATGTTGCTGACGCCCACGATGCCGGCCAGTAGGGTTCCGATGCCCACGATCCAAGTCAGTAGGCTGATTCCGTTGAACAGGCTGTTGAATTTATTGAAATGCTCGCCTAAATTGAACCCATTGATTGCTTTGGTGTCGTGCGGGGAGATGCGGTGGGCAGCGCGGGTATACTGTTTGAGTTGCTCCTCCACCCGATTGATGTCGACGCCGTCATAGGCGGAGATCGCCAACGCATCGAAGCGCGTACCCTTTTGATACATCTGTTGCAGGGTGCTGAAGGGGATAATCACGGTACGCTCGTCGTGGAACCGCACGCCATTCTGAGCACGGAAGACCCCGATGACGGTGAGATAGATGTTGTTCATGCGGATGGTTTGTCCGACCGGATTCTCGTCGCGCTGAAAAAGCTCCGTCCACACCTCCTCTCCGATTACGGCCACTTTGCGTTGTTGCTCCATGTCGATGTCGTTGATGAAACGCCCGTAGGGCAATAGCTGAGGGGAGATCTGTTGAAAATCGGGAGCATATCCTATGGTGCGGAAATCTCCTTTTTTGTCGTTGCGTATGAATTTATAGCTGGAACCCCAGATAATACCCGCAACGTGTTCGACCCCGGGGATCTGACGTCGAATGGCTTGCAGGTCGGGGTTCTCGTATTGCCAAGAGCGTCCAGAGGGGAGTCCGTCGTAGGGTAGGGAGGTGACGCCTCCGAAGTAGAAGCAGGAGTTGACCGCCATGTCTCCGAAGTTGGAGAGCATCATGCGTTTGAGGGCTAATCCGGCTCCGGCCATGATGGTGAGCATGAAGATGCCCCAAAAAACGCCGAACGCCGTCATGATGCTGCGTTTGCGATTTCGGGTGATGGTTTGCCAAATCTCTTCCCAACGATCTAAATCAAACATGATTTTCGGGTTTGTGAAGGTGTATTAGTTATTCTTATAGAGTAAATGAATTTCTATAAGGAAAAATTAGGTTTATGGAGCCTCTAAGTAATCTCAAAACATGATTGCGCCCGTCCGTCACGGCATATCCTAATATATGGATGTTTTGCTTATCCATAAATCGCACGCTCTGCTTACTTGTTGTGGCGCATGGCGTCGATGGTTTTGATGCGGGCGGCACGACGTGCCGGAATATAACCGGCAATCATCCCGGCAAGAATCAGAATCAAAGTAGCAGAGAGGGTGACATCGAGGTTCAAGGTCGGATTGCGAAACATCTGGAAATCATCGGGTCCTGCCGTGGCGGCCATGCGTTCGACAAAGAGGTTGACGATCTCCATTGTGCCGACGCCGGCAATCATCCCGAGGTAGCCGAAGGTGGCGGTAATCAGCACCGATTCGACCAAAATCAACCGAACGAGGGAGGAGGGGCGAGCCCCCAAGGCCTTGCGGATGCCGAACTCAAAGGTACGTTCGCGCACGGTGACCAACATGATGTTGCTCACACCCACAACTCCCGCCGTCAGGGTTCCGATGCCGATGATCCATACGAAGAGGGCAATCCCACTGAAGACGGTCATGGCTTGTTTGTAGAACTCCAGTCGGTTACGCACCCATAGTGCACTTTTGTCGTCGGGGGAAAAGGAGTGCTTTGCACCCAAGGTGCGGCGCAGGGCTTGCTCGAACTGCTGCATCTGCTCCTGAGTCTCCAAGCCTTGGACGGTGAAGTCAATCTGATCCACATCGCGCTTGTCGCCACGATAGACCAAAAAGAGCGTATGAAGCGGAATGTAAAAACTGGAAGAGTTGCTGCGATCGCGTCCTTTGTAGAGCCCGATCACCGTGTAGCCCAATTTGTCGATTTGGATCATCTTGCCGATCGGATCCTCTCCTTGGAAGAGGGTGTTGGCGGCATATTCGTCGATGACGGCTACCTTGCGTCGTTGGAGCAGATCGTTGGCGTTCAGGAATCGACCCGACAGCATCTTGACGCTCTCGATCTCGGCCTGCTCGGGTGTGGCACCTTGCAGTTGCGCCGAGGTGAATATTTGGTGGTACGCAATCTGTGCACCCCCTTTCGAGGTGGAGGCTGAGATGTCGCGAATTTGCTGCGGAAACTCTTGGCGTAGCAGATAGAGATCCTCCTCGTTGAGTTGGATCGTTCGGCCACTCTGGAATCCTTGATAGGGCATCGAGGTTTGGCCGTTGAAGATGCTCACCGAGTTGACGCTCATGTCGGAGAAGGCATAAACCATTGCGTTTTTCAACCCATTGCCCGAACCCAGCAGAATGATGAGCATGAAAATACCCCACGCAACCGAGAATCCGGTGAGGAAGGTGCGCAACTTGTTACGCTGGACGGTGGCAAAAATCTCCTGCAACTGCT
>JAQUZZ010000225.1 GCA_028691095.1 Alistipes sp.
CGGGAGGAGGCCTTGGAACTCTATGAAGCTCCAATGGAGGAGCTCTCGTGGATTGCATGGACGATGCGCCAACAGCTTCATCCCGGGCGGGTGGTGACGTGGCAGATCGACCGCAATGTCAACATTACGAACGTCTGCATCTCGGGATGTAAATTCTGTAATTTTCATTGCAAACCCCATCAGACCGATCGTGCGTACATCACTGCGATCGACGAATATGCCGCCAAGATCGAGGAGACGCTCGCCTTGGGAGGCGATCAGTTGTTGTTGCAGGGGGGGCTGCATCCCCATTTGGATCTCTCTTTCTATGAAGACCTCTTTCGGGAGTTGAAACGACGTTATCCTCAGATTAAACTCCACGCACTGGGAGCTCCGGAGGTCTCGCATATTGCGCGCATCAGCAAGATGGAGGTCGAGCCCACGCTTGTGCGATTAATGGAGGCGGGTCTCGATTCGTTGCCCGGTGCGGGGGCCGAGATTCTGGAAAACACCTTGCGTCGCCGGATCTCACCCGGCAAACCGAGTGCCGACGATTGGATTGCCGTTACGCGCATCGCGCATCGGCTGGGGTTACTTACCTCCGCAACGATGATGTACGGTCATGCCGAGTCGACTGCGCAGCGGGTGGAGCATCTGTTGCGGTTGCGCGATCTTCAGGCGGAGGCGCCTGCCGGTAAACCGGGTTTCATGGCCTTTATTCCTTGGATCTTCCGCAGTACGGGTACGCAACTCGAACGAGAGGGCATCCAGACGCATTTCTCAGCCGTGGAGTACCTTCGCCTTATTGCGGTGAGTCGGATTCTGCTTTTTAATATTCCCAACATTCAGGCCTCGTGGTTGACCGTGGGCAAGGAGACGGCGCAAATGGCACTGCATGGCGGAGCCAACGACATGGGTTCGATCATGATCGAGGAACACGTGGTCTCCTCGGCCGGAGCCGATCACCACTTTGATGCAGCCGGCATCCGTCAAGCCATCCTCGAAGCCGGATTCACACCCCGTCTGCGCAATCAAGCCTATCAATTACGCCCCGAGACGGAGCGACAACTGGGATTCGACCTCGACGCCTACGCAGAGTAGGGAAGTGCCCCTTTGAACCCCAGCCTATCATTGGAGATGGTGCCGAAGGTACGTGAGTTCGAGAATGGTTCGATCGTCCGTGGATGTGGAGTGTTCGGAGGTTAAACCGGAATTGTGAACCGGAAGGTCGATCCTTTCCCCTCCTCCGAGTCGACCCAGGTGGAGCCGTTGCGACGCATCAGAATCATTTTGCAGATCGAGAGTCCCAGTCCGGTGCCCGGAACAAAGGAGTTGAGCTTGGTGAAACGGTCGAAGATCGACACGATCTGGTTCTGCGGAATCCCGATTCCCGTATCTTCCACAAAAAATTCGATTTCATGAGGGCGTGCTTCGTAGCCGAAGCGGATGTGTCCTTGTGTGGTGAATTTTGCGGCATTGGTAATCAAGTTGATGATAATCTGAGAGAGACGTCCCGGATCGGCTAAGATGGTACGGGATTGTGCGGGGTTGTCATATAAGAACTGTACCCCTTTGGGAATGCGGTCGTTGAGGGTGTCGTGGAGGTTCTGGCAGAGGAGGGAGAGTTCAACCTCTTGGTCGGAGAATTGCATGGTTCCCGCCTCGATCTTTGCCAGATCCAGAATGTCGTTGATAAGCATCAACAACTGGTCGGAGTTGGTGTCGATGATGTGGATGATGGAGTCTCGTTCGTTGGGGTCGGTGATCTCGGGTAGGATCTTGGCGAACCCCACGATGGCGTTGAGCGGCGTGCGAATCTCGTGACTCATGTTGGCCAGAAAAGAGGTCTTGAGTCGATCGGACTCCTCGGCTCGGTTGCGTGCCTCGATCAGTTCTCGCTCCCCCTTTTTTCGTTCGGTAATATCCCATGAGATCCCCATGATCAGTGGCAGTGGCTCTTCGGCGATGGGTACGAGGGTTTTGATGGTGCTGACGGTGCGCATTCCGGTCAAGGAGGTGAACTCCTCTTCGTAAGCCGACAAGGTTTCGCCGGCGAGCAATCGTCGATCGTCCGCCAAAAAGTGCTCGGCATCCAAGGGGAAGATCTCCGCATCGGTGTGATTGAGAATGCGATCGGCCGGAATCCCCAGAAGTTGCTCAAAGGCCTTACTCCAATAGATGTAACGAAACTCGCGATTGGGATTCTTGACGTACAGATAGTTGGGCATATTCTCCAAAATGGCCGAATTCAGACGATGGAGTTTGTGGGACTCCTGAAACTGCCGGACAATCGAGGTGACATCCTGAATATACCCCTCGATGATGCGCTCTCGGTTGTGGCGTGTGGTCTTAAAGATGTTGAGTCTGAAATATTTGACCTGTTGCGTCGAGGTGATGGCGCGAAACTCAAGGTTCTTGGCTGGATGATAGAAGATCTCAAGGAGTTGTGCTCGGTCGTCGGGATGGACGTAGCGTGTGAAGAGCGTGGAGGCATCGATCAGCTCGGCATAGGACTCTGTATGGAGAAGCAGGGCAAGTACCTGAGGCGCATAGAATTTGTCGATGTCGCTGTAATAGGCCCAATATCCGAGTTTTGCCACCTCCTCAATGCGTTGCATCCGCTCTAAAAGCTGTTGTTGAGCTTGTTGGGCGCGCACGGTCTTCGTGATGTCACGACACATACAGAGTTGATCCTTTCCCCGAAGTGGCCAGACGTGATTTTCAAAGTAGTGGATCTGGATCTTGGCAATCAGTTCATGGTGCGAGACGGAGTCTTTGCCCGTGGCGGTCACACGGTCGATGTTCTGTTGAATGGCTTCATAGGCCTCGGGGGGCAGTACTTCCGATAGGTGCTTGCCGGTAAACTGTGCCGAGGGAATCCCCGAATGGTTGGTGGACTCGTCGGTGATCAATCCCCGAATCAGACCCTCTTGGGTGTGCACGGTGATCATATCGGGCAGGGTGTCCAGAATCAGATCCCCATAGATCCGACGGAGGTCGTAAGTGTTCTCCGTGGCTTTGGAAGACGCGGAGCAGGTTTCGCGTAGCGTCTGATTCTCTGTTTCGAGTTGGGCAATCCGAGCCTTGAGGCTTTGAATGATGGAATCGTCCTTGGGTGTCATAGATTCAATATGTTTGGCACAATGGGCCCGTGATAGGAGTGAATGTTGAGGAAACGATAAAGAGGTGACATGGATGAAAATGGGAATGAAATATCGAATAGGAGAAGCAATAAGGGGATGACATTTATAGGGTGAAGCCTTTAGAGGGAGACCTGCCGTTTGGCATCCATCAAAATGGTGAAAGCCCGATGAATATCCTCGTCGCCGATGACCACCGTAAATTCGTTGGTCGTGCTGATTACCTCGGCAATGTTGATGTTGTCCCAAGCAAACTCCTTGAAAATATAGTAATAGACTC
>JAQUZZ010000005.1 GCA_028691095.1 Alistipes sp.
GCTCTCAATCTGGAGGAGTCCACGCCCTTTCGGATTGCACCGCCGGATCTCACCCAACTCACGGCGCTCTCTTTGGAAGACTACGAGAAGATCTCCACGGTGTACGACTATGCGGTCGAACATCGCCCCCGCATCCAGGCTGAACAGTTTCGATTGCAGAGCACACAGAAAGCGCTGCTCACCGCCAAGGCAGCGCGTTATCCGAGCATCTCGCTCAGCGCAGGATATAGCAATAGTTATTACTACTCCTTTGTCAAGGACTACAACAACCAAAGCTTCTTTAACCAACTCAAGAACAACGGCAACGAATTTTTGGGTGTAGGCATCAACATTCCGATCTTCAATCGACTCTCCACGCGCAACAACATCCGCATCGCCAACAACAACATTCGTAATCAAGAGTTGGCCGTAGCTGACGCGCAACGTACCCTACGCAAAGAGATCGAACAGAGCTACTGCAACACGCTGAACGCGATTCAACAATACAACTCGGCCTCCGAAGCTCTCAAGACCGCCCAAGAGGCTTTTCGCTACCAGCAGGAGAAGATGGATGCCGGACGTTCGACCATTTTCGACTACAACGACGCCAAAACGCGGATGCAGAAGGCCGAATCGGAACAGGTGCAAGCTCAATTTGAGGCGATCTTCCAACGCAAGATTCTCGACTTCTACCTCGACAAACCGTTAACCCTCTGATCCGAAAACGCGTCGCACGCGAAATCGGAACGAGACCCTTTTGAATCACAATAAACGAGGGGTTTTAACGTTATATTATAGATCACCCATCGAAAAAATCACCCCTTCCTTTCCCCTCGATTTGGGGAGGATTGAAGGGGCTATCAAGTGGCGAGGGACGTACGAAGGCCTTCATGCAGAGTCGCACGAAGACGCATCTCTCCCCCTAAGAGAAATGAGGAGCTTCCGCTGAAGCGCGTTGCATTTGGAATACTGAGACTGTGGCATCACTTTTGCCTGCAAAGGATTGGTATCAACCATTTCAGCACAGCGTGCTATTTATGAGTAATCAACCCGTCGGTATATCAGGCATATACCGTAAAGAAAGAACTCAATAATTCTTTTCGGTCACCTAAAATCCAATGCCATGAAAAAATTATTCTTACTCCTGCTGCTACCCATGCTGTGGATAGCCACAGCGCGTTGCGAAGAGAAAATCACCACCACCGATCCGACCCAACTACCCCCTGCTGCACAGACTTTTCTGAATACCCATTTTGCCAATACGCGCGTTTCGATCATTAAAATCGAGAAGGAACACTCCGATGTCTCCTACGACGTGATGTTGGAAAATGGATTCAAAGTCGAGTTCAACAAGAAAGGACAATGGACAGAGATCCAAGGCGATCCCCAAGACGTACCTCAATCCGTAATTCCAACCAAAATTATGGAGTACGTCTCGGCCAACTACCCCCAAGCCAAGATTGTCGATCTTGAACAAGATCAAAAAAAGATCAAACTCGAATTAGCCAACGGAGATAAAATAGAGTTTACCTCACAAGGCAAATTCATCCTCTACGACAAAGAGGATTGACAAGCCGAACGTCACGGACAACAGCCCTACCCGCTACTCTCGCTGGAGGGTTTACGCTCCACCCCTGCTTTCCATAACGAATCAAAGGGGGCAGGTTACGATCTCAGCTAACGAAAGAGGCTGCAAAATGTACACATTTTGCAGCCTCTTTTCTTTTCTCACGCCTCCCTTTTCAGATCATCGGCTCTACACCCTAATACAGCGTCATAAACTCGTAAGGATTCCCGCACAACGCCAAGAAACGACGAAACTCCTCCTGCGCAATCACCACCGTTCCCGTATTATCGTTCGGATGGAAGCTCAGCGAAGGAGCCTGCAAAAGATTCTGATCCAGAAAGAGCTGCACCTGATGTTCCGTGTCGTTAATCAATCCAAACGGGGAGACCGATCCCGGTCGCAATCCCAAATAACGCTCCATCCTCTGCTCCGAAGCAAAGGAGAGCTTTCCTTGGTGCAGGCGATGCTCCAGATCATGGATAGCCAGATCCTGATCGCAATCGAAGACGACCAGATAGTGTCGATTCCCCTTGTGGTTGCGAAAGAAGAGATTCTTACAATGCTTCGATCCGTCCTCTCGCCAATAACGTTTCGCCAACTCGATGGTTGGCGTCTGGGGATGGTCATACGCCGTATAGGCAATCCCATTCCGCTCCAAATACTCAAATACAATTTTTTTACGATCCGGCTCCATCGTCTCTTCTCTTTGTTTAAGAAGCTATTAAGCAATCCCACAGAATTATTGAACCCTTTCTCCTCGGTATATGCCTGACATACCGATGGGTTGATTGCCAACCAATAGCACACTGTGCTTAAAGATACATGGAATCTTCGAAAAATCAAATCGGGGCGTCTGAAAATTTTCAGACGCCCCGATTTTGAAGCCTTGCCAGCACTCCTCGTGGTGGAGTCTACCCCAACCCGAGATGCTCCGTGCGCTCTATTTCACTGCACTGAGATGTGCAAAATCCTCTTTGGAACCCACGATGATCGAGTCGAAGTCACGCTGTCCGGTTCCGGCCGGAATCAAGTGACCACAGATGACGTTCTCCTTCAAGTTTTCCAGCGGATCGACCTTGCCTAAGATGGCAGCCTCGTTCAATACTTTGGTTGTCTCCTGGAAGGAGGCAGCCGACATGAAGCTGCTGGTCTGCAATGCGGCACGTGTGATACCCTGAAGCACCTGATTGGAGGTTGCCGGAATCACTTCACGCGTCTGTACCGCCTTCTGATCTTTGCGTCGAAGCACCGAATTCTCATCCCGCAACTTACGCAGCGTGATAATCATACCCGGCTTCATCGAGGTCGAATCACCGGCATCGGTCACCACTACCTTATCGTAGAGCTCGTCGTTCACCTGCATGAACTCCCATTTATCCACCACCTGCTCAGGCAGGAAGCGCGTGTCTCCCGGATCTTCGATCTGTACCTTGTTCATCATCTGACGGACGATCACCTCAAAGTGCTTGTCGTTGATCTTCACACCCTGCATACGGTAAACCTCCTGTACCTCATTGACGATGTACTCCTGAACCTTGGTAGGCCCTTGGATCGCCAAGATGTCGCCCGGAGTCACCGCACCGTCGGAGAGAGGCATTCCGGCACGTACGTAGTCGTTCTCCTGCACCAGAATCTGACGCGACAGCGGAACCAAGTAACGTTTCACGTCGCCCACCTTCGAGGTGATGACGATCTCACGGTTGCCTCGTTTGATCTTGCCAAACGAAACCTCACCGTCAATCTCAGATACCACGGCGGGGTTCGACGGATTTCGAGCCTCGAACAACTCGGTCACACGCGGCAGACCGCCCGTGATATCCCCTGCCTTACCGATAGCACGCGGAATCTTGATCAGAATCTCGCCAGCCTTGATGGCCGCATTCTCCTTGACCACCACGTGGGCTCCCACCGGAAGGTTATATTGTTTCTGCTCCTCGCCTTTTTTATCCAAAATTCGGATGACCGGGTTCTTGGTCTTGTCTCGCGACTCGGTGATCACCTTCTCGCGGAAACCAGTCTGCTCATCGAACTCATCACGGTAGGTCACACCCTCGATCACATTATCGAAGGCCACCTTACCGTCATATTCAGAGATGATCACCGCATTGTACGGATCCCATTCGCACACCAAATCGCCCTTCTTCACCAAATCGCCATCGTTCATATAGAGCGTAGCACCATAAGGTAAGTTGTGGGTATAGAGTACAATATCGGTATTCACATCCACGATACGCAATTCCGAAAGACGACTCAGCACGGTTTGAATCTCCTTGCCCGCATCGTTTTTGGTCTTGATCACACGCAACTCGTCGATCTCCAAACGGCCTTCGTAACGCGACACAACACTGTTGTCCGTTGCCACGCCACCGGCCACACCACCGACGTGGAAGGTACGAAGGGTCAACTGTGTACCCGGCTCACCGATGGACTGCGCCGCAATGACTCCGACCACCTCGCCTTTCTGTACCATACGTCCCGTCGCCAGGTTGCGGCCATAACACTTGGCACACACGCCCTTTCGTGACTCACAGGTAAGTACCGAACGAATATCCACCGACTCCACGTGAGCCGCGTCAATCGCTTCGGCAACCGCCTCCGTGATCTCCTCACCAGCCGCAACGATCAACTCGCCGGTGTGAGGATTGTAGACGTCATGCACCGTCGTACGACCCAAAATTCGCTCATACAACGTCTGCACCACATCCTCGTTTCGTTTGATGGCTGTTGCAGTCAGACCACGCAGGGTACCGCAATCCTCCTCATTGATGATTACGTCGTTGGCTACGTCCACCAGACGACGCGTCAAGTAACCTGCATCGGCCGTCTTCAGTGCCGTATCGGCCAAACCTTTACGTGCACCGTGCGTAGAGATGAAGTACTCCAAGACCGAAAGCCCCTCCTTGAAGTTCGAGAGGATCGGGTTCTCAATAACCTGACCTCCCTCGGCTCCGGATTTCTGGGGTTTCGCCATCAATCCACGCATTCCAGAGAGCTGACGAATCTGCTCCTTAGAACCACGGGCTCCCGAATCCAACATCATGTTCACAGGGTTGAATCCGTTCATATCCGACGAGAGATGATCGATCACCGTCTTGGTTAGCTTCATATTGATATTTGTCCAAATATCAATAATCTGATTGTAACGCTCGTTGTTGGTGATCAGACCCATGTTGTAGCTCTCCATCACCTCGTCGACACGCTGATAACCCTCCTGCACCAAAGACTCCTTCTCGTCAGGGATAATCACCGCATCCAGGTTAAACGACAGACCGCCCTTGAAGGCCATCTGGTAACCCATATTCTTAATATCGTCCAAGAATGTTGCGGTCTTGTCGGCTCCGGCTTTCTTCATCACCAATCCGATAATATCACGCAACGAACGCTTCTTCAACACCTCGTTAATGTAACCCACCTCTTTGGGAACCACCTGATTGAAGATGATTCGACCCACGGTGGTCTCCACCAATTTACGTACCGGTTGATCGTTCTCGTCGATCGTATCGACCATCACCTTCACTTTGGCATGAAGGTCGGCACGTTTCTCATTGTAGGCGATAATCGCCTCTTCGGGGCCGTAGAAACTCAGTCCTTCACCCAGTGCACCGGGCAACTCCTTGGTGATATAGTACAATCCAAGCACCATATCCTGCGAAGGCACGGTGATAGGGGCTCCATTGGCGGGGTTCAAAATGTTATGCGAACCCAACATCAAGAGCTGAGCCTCCAGAATCGCGGCATTGCCCAGCGGCAAGTGCACGGCCATCTGGTCACCATCGAAGTCGGCATTGAATGCCGTACAAGCCAACGGGTGCAACTGCAAAGCCTTTCCCTCGATCAATTTGGGCTGGAATGCCTGAATACCCAGACGGTGCAGGGTCGGAGCACGGTTCATCAATACGGGGTGACCCTTGATGACATTCTCCAGAATATCCCAAATCACCGGATCTTTGCGATCGATGATCTTCTTGGCCGATTTCACCGTCTTCACGATACCGCGCTCGATGAGCTTGCGGATCACAAAGGGTTTGTAGAGTTCGGCTGCCATATCTTTGGGGATACCCATTTCGTGCATCTTCAACTCAGGTCCTACGACGATCACCGAACGCGCCGAATAGTCGACACGTTTACCCAGCAAGTTCTGACGGAAACGACCTTGTTTACCTTTCAGACTATCGGAGAGTGACTTCAGTGGTCGGTTGGACTCCGTTTTCACGGCATTGCTCTTGCGCGAATTATCGAAGAGCGAATCCACCGCCTCCTGCAACATACGTTTCTCGTTACGCAGGATCACCTCCGGCGCTTTGATCTCGATGAGTCGTTTGAGTCGGTTGTTACGGATAATCACACGACGATAGAGATCATTCAGATCCGAGGTTGCAAAACGACCTCCGTCCAGCGGCACAAGAGGACGCAATTCGGGAGGAATCACCGGAATGACCTTTAGAATCATCCACTCCGGTTTATTGATTTCGCGAGACTCACGGAAGGCCTCCACCACATGGAGTCGTTTGAGGGCTTCGGCTTTACGCTGCTGCGAGGTCTCGGTGCTGGCTTTGTGACGCAACGAGTAGGAGAGTTCGTCCAGATCTACCCGACGCAACAGCAGATCCAAGGCCTCGGCTCCCATCAAAGCAATAAACTTATCGGGATCGCTGTCATCCAGTTGCTGATTGCCTTTGGGTAGGGCGTTTACAATATCCAAATACTCTTTCTCGGCCAACAGATCCAGATCGGCCACCCCATTGGCTGAGGCTACACCGGCCTGTACGACGACATAACGTTCGTAGTAGATGATCGCCTCCAACTTCTTGGTCGGAATCCCCAACAGATAACCGATCTTGGAGGGCAACGAACGGAAATACCAGATATGTGCCACCGGAACGACGAGCGCAATATGTCCCATCCGTTCACGACGCACCTTTTTCTCTGTCACCTCGACTCCGCATCGGTCACAAACGATTCCTTTGTACCGAATGCGTTTGTACTTACCGCAATGACACTCATAATCCTTTACAGGGCCGAAGATTCGTTCACAAAAGAGACCGTCACGCTCCGGTTTGTTGGTGCGATAGTTGATGGTCTCAGGCTTGAGTACCTCTCCACTCGAATTTTCACGAATCTCCTCGGGGGATGCAAGTCCGATGGAAATTTTGGAGAAACCAACCTGAGCTTTATTGTCTTTCTTGAATGACATATTTTTAAACTTTTATTTTATTCCACTTGGAGACCTCTGCAAGAACATCGCAAACGCTTCATTCCGATCGGATCGGACGGGTCAGCGCTTCGGTGCTTTCTCTTTGGCCCGACCTACTTTAGTCCAACTTCACGCTGATGGCCAAACCACGCAACTCGTGAAGCAACACATTCAACGATTCAGGAATACCGGCTTGGGGCATATTGTCACCCTTGACAATGGCCTCATAGGCTTTGGCTCTACCCATCACATCATCGGACTTGATGGTCAGAATCTCCTGTAGAATATTGGCTGCACCGAATGCCTCCAGTGCCCAAACCTCCATCTCTCCAAAACGCTGACCACCGAACTGAGCTTTACCACCCAACGGCTGCTGCGTAATCAGAGAGTACGGGCCGATCGAACGTGCGTGCATCTTGTCGTCAACCATGTGGCCTAACTTCAACATATAGATCACACCCACGGTAGCCGGCTGGTCGAAACGCTCACCTGTACCCCCATCGCTCAAGTAGGTACGACCGCTACGCGGAACCCCTGCTTTGGCGGTATAATCGTTGATCTGCTCCAGTGAGGCACCATCGAAGATCGGGGTAGCAAACTTCAGACCCAACTCACGACCGGCCCATCCGAGCACCGTCTCGTAGATCTGTCCCAAGTTCATACGCGAAGGCACACCCAGCGGGTTCAGTACAATATCGACAATCGTACCATCTTCCAAGAAGGGCATATCCTCATCCCGAACAATTTTTGCCACAATACCTTTATTACCGTGACGACCGGCCATCTTATCGCCCACACGCAATTTACGCTTCTTGGCAATATAGACCTTCGCCAACTGAATGATACCGGTAGGCAACTCATCTCCGTTGGTCAGATTGTATTTTTCCCGTTTAAGGCTTGCATCCAGCTCTTTATACTTCAACGTATAGTTGTTGATCGTCTGCTCAATCAGGTGATCCAGATGATCGTCGCCTGTCCAGTGATCGGTTCCCAAGTTAAGGTAATCCAACTCGGAGAGCATCTTCTGTGAGAAGCGTGTACCCCCGGGGATCAACTCGACTCCAAAGTAGTCGTGAATACCCGACGTCGTCTTGTCTTTCAACAAGATCCACAACTTCTCCAACAAACGCTGCTTAAGCTCCTCGGCCTTTTGGTTGAAGTCGATCTCCATCTTCTCCAACTGTGCCTTCTCCGAAGCCTTACCCTTCTTGGGATCTTTATTGGCTCGGCTGAAGAGACGTTTGTCGATCACCACGCCATGCAGCGAAGGTTGAGCCTTCAACGAAGCATCCTTCACATCCCCCGCCTTGTCACCAAAGATGGCGCGCAGAAGTTTCTCCTCCGGAGAGGGATCGCTCTCGCCCTTCGGCGTAATCTTACCAATCAGAATATCGCCCGGGTGAACATTGGCACCGATACGGATAATACCGTTTTCGTCAAGATCTTTCGTGGCATCCTCGCTGACATTGGGAATATCGGAGGTCAACTCCTCGACGCCTCGTTTGGTGTCGCGAACCTCCATGATATACTCATCCACGTGTACCGAGGTGAAGAGATCCTCACGAATGGCACGCTCCGAGATCACAATGGCATCCTCGAAGTTGTACCCCTTCCATGGCATGAAGGCCACTTTCAGGTTACGACCCAAGGCCAACTCTCCGTTTTGCGTCGAATAGCCTTCGGTCAGAATCTGTCCCTTCACTACATGATCGCCCTTATGTACCAGCGGCTTCAGGGTCATTGAGGTACTCTGGTTGGTCTTTCGGTAACGCGGCAAACGATAGGTGGTCACCTCCGGATCGAAGCTGACGATCTTCTCGTCTTCGGTACGGTCGTACTTCACCTGAATCTGCTGGGCATCGGCAAAGACCACATCGCCCTCTTTCTCGGCTACAACCTGAATTCGGCTGTCCCCGATCATATCATTCTCCAGACCCGTACCCACGATCGGTGCTTCAGGCACCACCAAAGGCACAGCCTGACGCATCATGTTCGATCCCATCAAGGCACGGTTGGCGTCGTCATGCTCCAAGAACGGAATCAGACTGGCGGCAATCGAAGAGATCTGGTTGGGCGACACATCCATCAACTGCACCTCATTGGCGGTCACAACCGGAAAATCGCCGTTATCTCTCGCCTTGATCTTATCGGGATTGAGGAAACGACCCTCATTGTCCAACGGCGCATTCGCCTGAGCAATGGTCATGTCATCCTCTTCCTCCGCACTGAAATAGCTAATTCCCTCTTTGCTCAAATCGACCTTACCCTCCGTAACCTTACGATAAGGGGTCTCGATAAAGCCCATGTCGCTAATCTTGGCATAGACACACAGCGAGGAGATCAACCCGATATTCGGACCCTCAGGGGTCTCGATCGGGCAGAGTCGTCCGTAGTGGGTGTAGTGCACGTCTCGCACCTCAAATCCGGCACGTTCACGTGACAAACCTCCAGGGCCCAAGGCTGAAAGACGACGTTTGTGCGTCATCTCTGCCAACGGGTTGGTTTGATCCATAAACTGCGACAACTGGTTGGTACCGAAGAAGGAGTTGATCACCGACGACAACGTCTTGGCGTTAATCAAATCCACCGGCGTGAAGACCTCATTGTCGCGCACATTCATTCGCTCACGAATGGTACGTGCCATCCGGACAAAGCCGACGCTGAACTGGTTGGCCAACTGCTCGCCCACCGTGCGGACACGACGGTTCGACAAGTGGTCAATATCATCCACATCGGTCTGTGAGTTAATCAGCAGGATCAAGTAACGAATAATCGCAATAATATCCTCGCGCGTCAAGACCCGAACCTCAGAAGGGGTATCCAGATTCAATTTTTTGTTGATCCGGAAACGACCAACATTGCCCAAGTCATAACGTTTATCGGAGAAGAACAACTTCTCGATCACGTCACGTGCCGTAGCCTCATCGGGCGGCTCGGAGTTACGCAACTGACGATAGATATACACCACTGCCTCTTTCTCCGAGTTACACGGATCTTTTTGCAGGGTGTTGTAAACTATGGAGAAATCGGTGCTACCTTGTGCATCCTTATGCACCAAGATGCTTTTCGCACCCGATTCGATAATATCTTCGATATGACTCTCCTCCAAAACGGTCTCACGGTCGATGATGATTTCGTTTCGTTCGATGGAGACCACCTCTCCGGTGTCCTCATCCACGAAATCCTCGACCCACGTCTTCAGAACACGAGCAGCCAATCGTTTGCCAACCATCTTCTTCAGGTTGGACTTGGTCACCTTGACATCTTCTGCCAGGTTAAATATCTCTAAAATCTGACGGTCGCTCTCGAAGCCAATTGCTCGCAGCAGCGTGGTCACCGGCAATTTTTTCTTACGGTCGATATAGGCGTACATCACATTGTTGATGTCCGTCGCAAACTCGATCCACGAACCCTTGAAGGGAATAATACGTGCCGAGTAGAGTTTGGTTCCGTTGGTGTGAGTGCTCTGACCAAAGAACACACCCGGAGAGCGGTGCAACTGTGAAACGATCACACGTTCCGCACCGTTAATGATAAACGTACCGCGCTGGGTCATGTACGGGATCGTCCCAAAGTACACATCCTGAATCACGGTATCAAAATCTTCATGTTCGGGATCGGTACAATACAACTTCAGCTTTGCCTTGAGGGGCACGCTGTAAGTCAAACCGCGTTCGAGGCACTCTTCCTGACTGTAACGAGGAGGATCAACGTAATAATCAATGAATTCGAGCACAAAATTATTACGCGTATCTGTGATCGGGAAGTTCTCCATGAACACCTTGTACAGCCCCTCATTCTTGCGGTTTTCGGCTGTGGTATCTAATTGGAAAAAGTCTTGAAAGGATTTGAGCTGCACTTCCAACAAATCGGGATAGTGCATTCTGTTTTTTACGGAAGAAAAGCTAATGCGCTTATTATCTGTGTTTGAAGACATTGTATCCAATAATTAAAGTTGAATAAGAACTGAGTTGAAATGCAGCCTTGCTTTTCAGAGCACTCAATTGCAGCATCCGTAGCGACAGTTCGAGCGATTGTATGGTAGGCAAGCCTTACTTCAAGAACCGAACTCGACCTGTGTACACAACCGTCTTACACGCAAAAACATAATCGTTCAGGGGAACGATTATGGAGCTTGCTTATGTTAAATGAGAAAAGGTATAGAGTCTATTTCCATAGACTCTACACCCGTATGACCTGAACAATAAGCAATTACTACTTAACTTCAACTTCAGCACCAGCCTCCTCCAGCTGAGATTTGATCTGTTCTGCTTCTTCTTTGGAAACGCCTTCTTTCACTGCTTTGGGAGCACCATCTACAAGATCCTTAGCCTCTTTCAGACCCAGACCTGTAATATCCTTCACAGCTTTTACAACCTGCAATTTTGCCTGACCTGCATTGGCAAGAATTACGTCAAACGACGTTTTCTCAGCAGCGGCAGCAGCGCCGTCAGCGGGAGCAGCAGCAACAGCAACAGCAGCAGCAGCGGGCTCAATTCCGTATTCCTCTTTCAGAACATTGGCAAGTTCGTTTACTTCCTTAACTGTCAAGTTAACCAACTCCTCAGCTAATTTTTTGATATCGGCCATCGTAATATAAAATTTTTAAAATGTTTGACAAGTGTGTTGTGTGGTTAAATGAATTTGGAGAACTCAAGATGGTGGGGTTCAGAGCCTCTTGGTGAGACTTTCGCCCTTTCAATCTTTATTGAGCGCGCTCCTCCAGGGCTTTAACCAACCCTGCAACTTTGTGTCCAGCAGAACCCTGCAATGCAGAGATTACGTTCTTCGCCGGCGACTGCAACAGTGCGATAATATCGCCGATCAGCTCCTCACGCGACTTGATGTTCACTAAGGTCTCGACCGCTTCGTCTCCCATATAAACGCAATCTTCTACGCACGCACCTTTCAGCACGGGTTTGGGATTGGTTTTACGGAACTCTTTGATCAATACCGCAGGATTCTTAGCCACGTGGGCAAACATGATAGCGGTCTCCCCTTTCAGGGCAGGTTTTAACTCCTCTTGGACCTTCTCAACTTGCTCCAGCGCTTTGATGAACAACGTATTCTTAACTACGATCAACTTCACATCCTTCTCGAAACAAACCTTACGCAATGCTGCGGTTTGCTCCGCATTCAACTCCGAAGTGTCGGTGATATAGTAATGAGGATATTCGTTGAGTTTCTCGGCCAGACTGTTGATGATTACTTTTTTCTCTTCCCTATTCATCGTCTTTCGAATTATTTAGTTTCAATCGATTTGGGATCTATCTGTAAACCGGGGCTCATCGTAGTAGAGAGAAACACACTCTGCACGTAGGTACCTTTTGCCGTCGCGGGTTTGAGTTTCTGAATCATATTCAGGAACTCGCGAGCGTTATCGACAATCTGTTCCGCAGAGAACGCAATCTTGCCAACCGAAGAGTGAATGATTCCGAATTTATCGACTTTGAAATCGATTTTACCGGCTTTCACCTCTTGGACAGCCTTTCCGACCTCCATCGTTACAGTACCTGTTTTGGGGTTAGGCATCAAGCCACGGGGACCCAAAATACGTCCCAAGGCTCCCACCTTTGCCATTACGTTGGGAGTAGTGATGATTACGTCCACATCGGTCCAACCGCTTTTGATTTTATCGATGTATTCGTCCAGACCCACAAAATCAGCACCTGCCTCTTTGGCCTCGTTCTCCTTATCGGGAGAGCACAATACCAATACACGAACCGATTTTCCTGTTCCGTGAGGGAGCGTAACCACGCCACGAACCATCTGGTTGGACTTACGAGGGTCCACACCCAGACGAACGTCCACATCCACGGAGGCATCGAATTTCGTAAAGGTAATCTCCTTTAGAAGAGCTGCCGCCTCGCTGAGTTTGTACGCTTTGTGGGGTTCAATCTTAGCAAGAACTAATTTTCTATTTTTGGTCAGCTTACTCATTTCAGTAATTTTTACTCAATTACAAATTAGGAAATTCCCCTACGACATCAATACCCATGCTGCGTGCGGTACCGGCGACCATCCGCATAGCGGACTCCAGCGTAAAGCAGTTCATATCCGGCATCTTGTCCTGAGCGATCTCTTTGACCTGATCCCATGACACTTTTGCCACCTTTGTACGGTTAGGTTCAGCCGAACCTGATTGGATTTTCGCTGCTTCCTTGAGCTGTACGGCTACCGGCGGCTGCTTAATGATGAAGTCGAAAGACTTATCGCCATAAACGGTGATAATGACAGGAAGTACCTTCCCAGCTTTGTCCTGGGTCCTCGCGTTGAACTGCTTACAGAAATCCATAATGTTCACTCCCTTCGAACCCAGAGCGGGTCCTACGGGAGGCGAGGGATTTGCGGCATCACCCTTGATCTGCAGTTTAATTAATGCAGCAACCTCTTTTGCCATAATTTTCCTTGTTAATTATTCTTTTTCCACTTGCATAAAGCTTAACTCCATAGGAGTCTTGCGTCCGAATATCTTCACAGAGACGGTGAGTTTCTTTCGTTCATTGTCCACCGCTTCAATCGTACCCGAAAAGCTTGAGAAGGGGCCATCGGTGACTTTGACGGTTTCGCCAATTACAAAAGGAACTTCGTTCTCCTCCTCACTTTCGCTTAGTTCGTCGACACGGCCTAAAATCCGGCTCACTTCTTGGGGGCGCAGAGGGGTTGCCTCCATCGTCGAAGCCTTCGTGTCTCCGAGGAAGCCTAAGACGTTCGGAGTATTGCGAAGCATAAACGGAATCTCGCCTACCAAAGCTGCTTCAACCAATACATAGCCCGGATAAGAGACCCTTTCCCGACTCACTTTTTTCCCGTTTTTGATCTGATAGACCTTTTCGGTAGGAATCAGGACTTGGGAGATATAGTCTTGAAGGTGAGAGTTCTGTACCTCGGTTTCGATGTACTCCTTCACCTTTTTCTCTTTACCTCCGATGGCACGCACAACGTACCATTGTTTTTGATCTTTCTCGCTCATCTTTATTGCTCCTTAACTGATTAAGAATTAATAAAGAATACTATATATGGCCTTCATCACGTTCTCGAAGGCCAAGTCCATCACGAGCACCACCACAGCAATAATTAGGGAAGCAACCATAACTAATACTGCTGAGTTGGATAATTGACTCCATGACGGCCATGTCACTTTCTGAACAAGCTCGGCGTAGGCGTTTTTAACGTAATTAATAAACCTCATGGTATAAATCGTTTTTTATGCACGAGTGGAGAGATTCGAACTCCCATCAACGGTTTTGGAGACCGCTATTCTACCCTTGAACTACACTCGTAGAAGGGACAGTGAACAGCACTGTCCCGAATCTATATCGAAAATTATTCTACGATCTTGGTGATCTGACCAGCACCTACGGTACGGCCACCCTCACGGATTGCAAAACGCAGACCGAGGTTCAATGCTACGGGGTAGATCAAGGTAACGGTAACCGTTACGTTATCACCCGGCATTACCATATCTACGCCTTCCGGAAGCTCAACCTCACCGGTTACGTCCAAGGTACGCAAGTAGAACTGCGGACGATATTTGTGATGGAACGGCGTGTGACGGCCACCCTCTTCTTTCTTCAAGATGTAGACCTCAGCCTCGAACTTGGTATGCGGAGTAATCGAACCCGGTTTTGCAACGACCATACCACGTTTCACGTCTTTCTTATCGATACCACGCATCAACAGACCTACGTTATCGCCAGCCTCACCGCTATCAAGCAGTTTACGGAACATCTCGACACCCGTACAAGTCGAAGTCATGGATTTGTCCTCTTGCAGACCGATGATCTCTACGGGATCGCCCACTTTGATCACACCGGTTTCTACACGACCCGTCAATACGGTTCCACGACCAGTGATTGAGAAGACGTCCTCAACAGGCATCAAGAAGGGTTTCTCGTTGTCACGCGGAGGCAGCGGAATGTAAGTATCCACAGCATCCATCAACTCCATAACCTTATCTTCCCATTTGGCCTCACCATTGAGGGCACCCAAGGCAGAACCACGGATGATCGGGGCGTTGTCGCCGTCGAAGTCGTATTTGTTCAACAGGTCACGAACCTCCAACTCAACCAAGTCGAGCATCTCGGGGTCGTCCACCATGTCGCATTTGTTCAAGAAAACAACGATCTTCGGTACGTTCACCTGACGAGCCAACAGCACGTGCTCGTTGGTCTGAGGCATAGGACCGTCGGTTGCAGCTACAACCAAGATTGCACCGTCCATCTGAGCGGCACCCGTAACCATGTTCTTCACATAGTCGGCGTGACCCGGACAGTCCACGTGTGCATAGTGACGATTTGCCGTCTGATACTCTACGTGAGAGGTATTAATGGTGATACCACGCTCTTTCTCCTCCGGTGCATTGTCGATAGAGTCGAACGAACGCAACTCAGAGAGACCTTTCTTTGCAAGTACGGTAGTAATTGCAGCGGTAAGGGTAGTTTTACCGTGGTCAACGTGTCCAATCGTACCGATGTTCACATGCGGCTTGGACCGGTCAAATTTTTCTTTTGCCATAGCTGTATCTATTTTTAGGAATAATTGTTTCCTTTTGTTACGTAAATTTCAACACTTCACAACGAGCGGAAGACGAGACTCGAACCCGCGACCCTTAGCTTGGAAGGCTAATGCTCTACCAACTGAGCTACTTCCGCAAACCTTTATTTCCTTCCTCTCTCGCCACGTCCCATGATCCAGCAAACGCAGGAGAGTTGTGGGCGGAGATGGATTCGAACCACCGAAGTCGAAAGACAGCAGATTTACAGTCTGCCCCATTTGGCCACTCTGGTATCCGCCCAATATAAAAAAAAGAACACACTCTACCTTTTCGAGCCGATGGAGGGATTCGAACCCCCGACCAGCTGATTACAAATCAGCTGCTCTGGCCAACTGAGCTACATCGGCAAAATAATCGCGCTTTTAGGGATGACAAAAGTACGAATAATTTCTTAATGCACAAACATTACGCTCTAAAAAATTCAACATGCCGTCAAATTCGTCGGTCAGGGAGCGACCTCACAAGAATCTCTGCGCACAAAATCGGGACAAAGGTAGGATTGTTTTTTGAAATAATAAAATTTTTCATCCCCGAAC
>JAQUZZ010000226.1 GCA_028691095.1 Alistipes sp.
CTCTGTGAGACGCGCACCGAGATCGAGACCATTGCTCAGAGCTACGGCAAAGATCCCGTCACGCACCTCAGGGATCTGGGGGTCTTCAACTATCCGACCCTTGCGGCACACTGCGTACACATCACCCCGCCACAGATGGAGATTCTCCAGAAGTATCGGGTCAGCGTCAGCCACAATCCCCAAAGCAACATGAAGCTATCCAGCGGCATTGCCCCCGTCACCCAGATGCAGGCAATGGGCATCAATGTCGGGTTGGGAACAGACGGTTGCAGTTCCAACAACGATCTGGATCTGTGGGAGGAGATGCGCACCGCAGCCCTCCTCCAGAAGGTCACAAACAACGATCCTTGTGCACTCCCCGCCTATGAAGTGCTGAAGATGGCCACCGTGCACGGAGCTCAGGCCATCGGGTTGGAGGGCGAACTGGGGATCATCGCCGAGGGGGCTTTGGCCGATCTGTTACTCATCGACCTGAACGCACCGCACCTCATTCCCTGTCACGACCTGATCTCCAATCTGGTTTACTGTGCCAAAGCCAGCGATGTCGATTCGGTCATCGTCGGCGGAGAGATGGTCGTGCGCCATCGCCAACTGGTTCATCTGAAGTTATCGCAAATCCGTGCCCAAATTCTAAAACGGATTGCACGCCTCACCGCTGAAGCCTAAAAACTCCTGAACAATAACACTTTATCATTCAGCGATTTTTATCCATCCCTCCATGTCACCCGTCGGTTTGCTCCCTCTCCGATGGGGTCACTTATTTTCGGGTTTGAAATCCTCAACGAAAAAACCTATCTTTGTTTGTACACCCCTCCCTTGCGAAACGCAGCGGGGCAATACCCCTTACACAACCTAACCTAAAACCCAAAATATGAATCGTTGGACTCTTCACTTAAGCCTGCTCTTGGGCGTTCTGGGATGCCATGCCATCACCGCAGCCCCTGTTTCTTCCGCGTCATCCACGCAATCGACCCCTCCGGGCATCCACGCGATCGGCAACGGCGATCTCTGTCTCTATGGACGCAACGCCGACATCGTGCAGCTCTTCGGGGCACCCTACTCCTCCCCGAATTTCTTCGAGATGACCCTACCCGACCCCTCGGCCTACACGGTGGAGTCGCGCCGAGAACCCCTCTCCGCCCTGTGGCATCACCGCATTGCCGACCCGCAGGGGGAGATCGCCACGCTCTCCGATTTCGTGGCCGACAGCGGGTCGATCTTCGTACGCCACATCCGTGCTGTGCGTCCCTTGCGTTACCATATCCGCCTGCAAATTGAGGCGCCCTACGATACGACCCTGACCCTCGATCGCGAACTCAACCCCGTACAACGCTTCACCGATAGCTATGGCGTGCACATCGCCCCGAACGTTCCCTTCTACGGCAGCTACAAGGCACCGCGCCCCTACGCCTATCAACTGTTGACCAGCGGTTCGGTCTCCATGACACGCGTTTTGGGGCATCCCAACGAGTTGATCCTCTCAATCGCCCCGGGTGAGGGCACGTTTTACGTGGTCGGAGGTGCCACGGCAGCACAGCTCGCCGGTAATCTGCAACGCATCGAGCACACCACTCCTGCACAACTGCAAAAGCAATCCCTCAAGGCGTGGAAACGCTACGCTGCCACGCAAAGTCGGCTGAAGGGGAGTGCCCTCCGCCCCGATCAACGTACCGACTTTCTGCAAGCTATCGACGACATTGCCGTGCTCATCAAGAGCCAGCAAGATCGGTCGGGGGGTGTCTTGGCCGGCATGATCTACCACATGGGCTACGTCCGCGATCAGTACGGGGTGTTCCGCGCCCTCTTGGCGCAGGGACACACTCGGGAGGCGCGTCAGATCCTCGACTTCTATTTCCAGGTTTGGCGTCAATATGGGGTGGTGCATAACGCCCAAGCGCTCGGCTACCCCGGCATCTTCCACCGCCACGAGAACGACGAGACCGAGATTACCGGTTATCTGGTGGTTCAGGCCTTCGACTATTACCGCAAAACCGGAGACGCACTCTATATCCAGCAGATTCTACCGATGCTCACCTGGGCTACGGAGGCACAACAACGCCATATCATCGACGGAATGCTCCCCTTCAACGGCGACGAGACCTACATTGCCGGAGGCATCGTCCCCCGCAAGGTGATGTACCACGGCTCGGCCGAAGCAACCCTCCTGTTCATTGAGGGAAGCCGTCGCCTCCTCGACTTCGTGCAGCAGGCGCATCTTTGGAGTCCGGAGCAGATCGCCTCAGTGGAACGCGACGTCCGGCAGTGCAGCGACCGCTATCGCGACAACTTCTTCATCGGCGAGAAGCTCTACATCAACAATCCGGCGCGGGAGACCAAATGCACCTATCCCCCCACTCGTCCGGGCGTCTGCCTGCACCCGAACCATCCGCTCAACTACTGCACCGAGACCTTTCATTACAAAGGGTGTCTCTACTTCTGCAAGGAGTGCATGGAGCGAGGCGACACCACGGGCATCGCGCTTCCGGAGGTCGAGCGATTCAACATCCCCTCAGCCAATCTCTTCCCGTTCTACATCCACGCCACCCTCTTCACCGAGGCGGAGCGACGTATGCTGCTAAATCAGATGATCGAACGCTACCGCACCACGGGACGCATCTCCTCGGTCAATCGAATCTTAGGCTACGACTACGGAATGTTCCTCTACGCCTTGGCCTCTGTCCAAGATCCGCTCTCCGAAGAGATCTACACCCAGATGATGAACCTGCGCGACAGCGCGGGAGCTTGGGTGGAATACTATGTAGATGGCATTCCGAACGGATGTCGCTGTCGTCCTTGGGAGAGTGGCATCAACATCGAAGCCGCCATTCTCTATGCACAGTAGCACCACAGGTTCCGAACGCCTCACCTCTCACCTCACTTTATGAAACCCGAACACCGCCGAGCCTACGACAAACGGGTTCTCCGTCTTATGACGGAGGATTACTGTCGGGGGCACCATCATGGGACACCGCTGTGCCCCTCTTGCAGCGCATTGCTCGAATACGCCGAGACCCGCATTGACCGTTGTCCGTTAGGCGTCAAGAAGAGCTCCTGCCAACGTTGCTCCATCCACTGCTATGCCGCTGCCCCTCGGGAGCAGATCCGGCAGGTGATGCGCTATGCCGGGCCTCGGCTTCTGCTGCGCCACCCGATCATTGCCCTCCGGCATCTGCTCTGGAATCACCTTCTTCGTTCGTAGCCTCCATCGCAACCCGCCATCGCCCCACGCGATGCCAATCGGAGAGCCGAACGGAAGAATCCGACGATGTCGAAAAAGCAGGGAAGACCAAGCAAGGTCGAAGAAGATCGGGAACGGTCAGAAAAGATCGGGGACGATCGGAAAAAGCCGAAAAAGAAAGGGATAACATCC
>JAQUZZ010000227.1 GCA_028691095.1 Alistipes sp.
TATTTCATAGACTACCTTTCATTTGCAAAATTCGCATTTCCATCAACACGCGCTCCGCTCGTCCAAGAGAAGATATAAGAAAGCCGCCTCAACCCTCAGGCGAAGCGGCTATTTTGTCCTTTAGTAAGAACCCGTGTTACTCCAGAGCGATTGCTTCACTCGGACAAACATCGGCGCAAGTTCCGCACTCGGTGCAAGCCGAAGCATCAATCACATAAACATCCCCGGCAGAAATTGCACCCACGGGGCATTCGTCAATGCAGGTACCGCATGCGACACATGCATCTTCACTAATTTTGTAAGCCATTTTTGGTTGTTTGATTGGTTCAACGTTGCAAATGTAACATTAATCTCCGAACAATTCAATAGGGAAAATCAATTTTTCATAAAGAGAAACCACGGTTCGTCGCACCCGCTACTTCACCGGCTGGTCGGTCATCTCAAAGCAGAGCGTGCCACCTTGCATCACTTGCTCATGCCGAAGGATGAAGCCGGAGAGGGGTTTCCCATTGAGGGTTACGGATTTCACATATTGATTCTCCTTGGAGAGATTGTGCGCCTCCATCGTAAAGCGTTTCCCTTCGGGAAGTTGCATTACGATGCGATGCGCCTGCGGTGCACCCAGCACATACGCTCCCGAAGCCGGATCGACCGGATAAAATCCCATCGCCGAGAAGATATACCAGGCCGACATTTGTCCACAGTCGTCGTTTCCACACAAACCGTCTCGACGCGCCATGTAGAAGCGATCGAAGATCTCGCGTACCAAACGTTGGGTTTTATAGCCCTGATCGGCATAGTTATAGAGGTATGCCACATGATGACTCGGTTCGTTGCCGTGTGCATACTGGCCGATCAATCCCGTCACATCCGAAGTCCAAGCTACGCCACGCAGCGCCTCCTTCAGGAAGAAGAGCGAGTCGAGTTTGGCCGCAAAGGCCGCTTTACCCCCGATCAACGCCACCAACCCCGGTGCATCATGCTGCACATGCCAAGTATACTGCCACGAGTTGCCCTCGGTGTAGTCCCCACCCAGCAGTTCGTGCGCAATGAAGAAGGGATCGAAGGGGGTGCGCCAAGCACCGGTCGTGTCGCGGGCACGCATAAAACGAGTCTCAGGATCCAAGAGATTCTTGTAGAACATCGCCCGACGCTCAAAGGTCTGTTGATCCTCGCTCTTGCCCAGAGCCTCCGCCATACGTGCCACACACGCATCGTCATAGGCCGACTCCAAGGTACGCGACACCGACTCCACCTTCACCTTATCGAAAGGATAGTAGCCGTATTGATTGTAACTCTCCCAGTCGGACTTCACATGACTGCGGGTCGAGGCGTCATAGATGGCTTGATAGGCCTCCTGGGCATCAAAGCCCCGCGCACCCTTCAGGTAGGCATCCACAATCACCGGAATCGCATGGTTACCGATCATCGCATAGGTTTCACACAAGCCGTACTCGTTGGTAGACAGGGCTCCCACCTCGCGGAAACGCTGCAACAAGGAGCGAATGAAGGTCTCATTGGTTTCGGGCTGGATTAAGGTATAGAGCGGATGCAACGCCCGATAGGTGTCCCACAACGAGAAGTTGGTGTAGAGATCCCCTTGGGTGCTGCGATGCAACTGATGATCCCAACCGGTGTAGGCGCCGTCTACGTCGGTCACCAAGTTGGGCATAAGGAGGGCGTGGTAGAGTGAAGTGTAAAACGACACACGCTGGTTCTCGTCGATCGGGTCGATCTCAAATCGTGCCAGTTGCCGATTCCACGTCTGGTCGGCTTCACGCGCCACGCGATCGAAATTCCAAGTCTTCATCTCACGCGCCATATTCTGCTGCGCACCCTCCACACTGGCGGTCGAGAGAGCCACTTTGAGACAGAGCGGTTTGGTGGGTTTCACCGCAAACTGGAGATAGAGCTTACACACCTTGCCCGACACCTCGCGGCTTTCTCCCGTCGTTCCATCTTGCCAAGAGACAACTTTGACGATCGGCTGAGACGTGCGAAGAACAAAGTAGTATTGGTGGTCCTGCACAAAACCACTCGAACGACGCACGCCGACCACGGTTTGATCGTCGATCACGCGCAGTTCGGTTTGGGTGGCTGCATCGCCCATGCCGTGTCCCAAGTCCACGATCACACCCCCATCGGTTCCATTCAAATAGGTATAGCGGTGCATCCCCACCCGCGGGGTGAGGGTCATCTCCGCCCGCACCTGAGGCTCGTCCAGCGTCACGGCATAGTAGCCGGGGCGTGCCACCTCTGTGGCGTGGTCGAAACGGGAACGGTAGCCCAACTCGGGCTGATCCTGTGGCCCCGCCTCAAACTGCGGCTCACCGACTACGGGCATCAACAGAATGTCGCCCATATCGGGGCATCCCGTACCACTCAAGTGGGTGTGCGAAAAACCAAGGATCGAGTTGTCCGTATCGTGGTATCCCGCACAATACGCCCATCCCTGAGAACCCGTATCGGGCCCCACTTGCACCATCGCAAAAGGCAGGGTTGCACCCGGGTAGGTGTGGCCGACCGTGGCCGTACCAATAAACGGATCGACATAACGGGTGTAAGAGACGTCAGCACCCTGCACCGAGAGCGAAACCACAAGACTCAATGCAAGTCCAGTAAGCATTTTAAAATTCATAGATTCAGTATATTTTAGGTTAGTATGATTCGATTCTTAGGTTTTCAAGTTGCGCGTTTAGGTTGTGCACTCCCGTCATGCGCGTGGGTCACACGCCAAGTTCCAAGCCAAAAAGGGTCATCATCGCCACCCCGTACTCCAACGCCCGTTCATCCGGATTGAAGGTTGCGGTGTGAAGCCCTCCACAGCAGACCCCATCGGTACGTGCGGTTCCCAAGCGGAAAAAGAGACTCGGGTAGTGTTGGGTGTAGGTTCCGAAATCCTCGGCCGTCATGCGCAAGGGTAGTTCGCGCACCGCCTCAGCCCCCCAGACGTTACGTGCCAAACAGCGCGCCCGCTCGGTCAACTCCTCGTGATTGACCACACAAGGATACCCGCCGGGTAACTCCACCTCCACCTGCACGCCGTAGGCTTCCGCGATTCCCGCGGCAATTTGGCGAATCCGCTCTTTGGCATGGGCACGCCACGCCTCATCCATCGTACGTAGGGTTCCACTCAGCTCCACCACCGAAGGAATGATGTTGGTGGCTCCGTCGGCAATGACCCGTCCGATGGAGAGCACGGTGGGGATGATGGCGTTGTTGTTGCGACTGGTGATCTGCTGCAACGCCGTAATCAGCGCGGCTGCGGCCACCACCGGATCGGTGAGGGTATGCGGCAAAGCACCGTGTCCTCCCGTGCCGTGCACCTTCAGGTGTAGTTCGTCACTGGAGGCCATGTA
>JAQUZZ010000006.1 GCA_028691095.1 Alistipes sp.
TCAGTATTGTAAACCAAATATTTTTAAACAGACTCTTAATGTATTGGTAAACATAAAGATACAAAATTAAATCCAATTAAACAACTGATGATCAGTATTGTAAACCAAATATTTTTAAACAGACTCTCAGACTATTTTCGTTCTCTCTCATAGTAGGGGTAAGCGATTTGCAGGTTCTTCACATATTCCACCAATTCGGGACGACGGATCGTATCGGTCAGATAGAGCTCCGTAATCAGACTGGCAATCGGTGCCGCAGCCGTCGCGCCGAAGCGTCCATTCTCCACGTAGACCGACACAGCAATCTTCGGGTTGTTTCGCGGGGCAAAGCAGAAAAAGGTACTGTGATCGGCGCCATGCGGATTCTGTGCCGTTCCGGTTTTGCCGCAGATCTCCAGCCCCGGAACCATTGCAATCTTACCGGTTCCGCCTTCGTTCACCGCGCGATACATTCCCTCCACGATGGGCTCAAAATGACGGGGTTCGACCATCGTTTGGTGATCCTCATAGAAACGACTCTCGATCGAATCCCGATCATGAATCCGCTTCACCACATGAGGAATCCGATAATGCCCCCGATTGGCCACCGTTGCCACCATATTGGCCATCTGCAAAGGTGTACAGCCCAACTCGCCCTGGCCGATCGACAACGAGATCACCGTCAATCCGTTCCAGCGATTATGGTAGGCTTTATCGTAATACTCGGCCGAGGGTACATTGCCGTTCAACTCACCCGTAAAGTCGCTTCCCAACTTGCGGCCGTATCCGAAACTACGGACATACTCAGCCCACCGATCAAACGCCTCCTCAATATCTTTATACTTCTTGTTCTCCAACAAATTACGAAACACGTAACAGAAATAGGCATTGCAGGAGTTCTGAATCGCTCCCGGCAGATCGAGCGGAGAGTAGTGGGAGTGACACCCCACACCCCGTCCATAGGGATAGCCTCCATGACAGGGATAGCTCTGTGAGGGAACCAACAGTCCCTCCTGCAAAGCAATCAGCCCTTGCAACACCTTGAAGGTCGACCCGGGAGGGTAGGGTGACATCACCGCGCGGTTGTATAAGGGACGTCGCGGGTCGCGCAGCAACTTCATGTAGTTGTTTCCTCGCTCTCGCCCCACCAATTCATCGGGGTCGTACGTCGGGCTGCTGGCCATCACCAAAATCTCACCGGTTGCCGGCTCAATGGCCACAACACTCCCCACCTTTCCAGCCATCAACTCCTCGGCCAACGCCTGCAATCGCACATCAATCGTGCAGGTGATCGCAACCCCCGGTGCGGGCAACGTATCGTAGATTCCATCGGCATAGGAGCCTTTGGGAATACCGTGTACATCCACCATTTTGATCGTCACACCCTTCTCCCCACGCAACACCTCCTCATAGGCCTGCTCGATGCCGCTCATGCCGATATAGTCGCCCGGACGATAGTAGGGATTGCGTTCCAGGATGCGGTCATTGACCTCCCCCACATAGCCCAGCAGATTGCCGGCAATTTTAGCGGGGTAGGAGCGCACGGTGCGATAGGCGGTAAAGAATCCCGGGAAGTTGTGCTCCTCCAGCCGCATCTTCACCTCCTTGGGAAGCTGTTTGAAGAGCACCGAGGCTCTTCGACGGGAGAAGTTCGACGCCTTCTGCAACTCTTTGCGAATCTGCTCGACGGTCACCCCTAAAATCCGGCTCATCATCACCGTGTCAAACGGACGCACCTCACGCGGAATCGCCATCAGGTCATAGGCCTCCTTGCTCTGCACCAAGAATTTGCCGTTGCGGTCATAGACTTCGCCCCGCGGGGGGTACTGCACCATGTAACGCAAGACATTGTTGTGTGCATTCATCTTGTAGGAGTCATCGATGACCTGAATATAGAACAGGCGCAACAACACGATGACCGCGATCACGATCACCGTTCCTTTAAGAATCTTTATGCGAGTCAATGAATCCACAATACGCTGACGTTTAACGGGACACCGCAAAAAAACGTTGACAGAAATAGACCAAGCCGATAGTCACCAACGAACTCAGAACAATCCGAAGAAGCGTGATGTAGAAATAGTGGAACGACAGCGTCTCGAAGAGAAAAAAGGTCGCGCTGTGGATCAACACCAACACGGAGATATACTTGAGGAAACGTCCCTGTCCCAACCGGTGGACATTCGGAATACCCCCGTCATGCACCTCATCCTTGCCCAAGAGCAACAACAGCCACAACGGACGACAAAATGCCGTAAAGAGTGCGGCAATCGTATTGAGTCCGGCCGACGCCATAAAAAAGTCCATAAACACTCCCATGACACCACTGAGCAACAACAGTCCCACCGCCGAGATCTCCATGGGCAGCAGAAGAATGAAAGCCACATAGATTAACGGATGGATGTAGACACTGATCTCGATGCGACTGAAGACAAAGATCTGGAGCAACACCAAAAGGATGAACAGAAGGGAGTATTCCAAAAGTCGATACATAAGCAGTAGAAAAAGTTAGGACGTAAGCACCGCGTGCTATTTATGGGCAATCAACATATGGGGTATATCCAGCGTGTGGCCGTGACGGAAGGGTTCAATCATTCTGTGGGGTCTCTCCATTTCCAAGTCGTATCCCCTTGCCGATCCTCCGACGGCTCGCGCACAGCCTCCGATCTTAAGGTTCGGTCGGTGCGGTCTCCAGACTCTCTTCCAAGCCGTCGCGCTCCTGTTCGTAGAGATATTTTACGGTCAGCACATTGTTGAGCGCGGCAATCTTGGCGTGCAACTTCACCCGAATATCATAATAGGTGGCGTTGTTCAGTGCGTAACTCTCCACCGTCCCGATCATCACATTGGGCGGGAAACGCGACGAGTAGGAGGTCGTCACAATCGTATCTCCGGCCTGCACCTTGGCATATTTGGGAATCTCCGAGAGCATCACATGTTCGTAGCTCACCCCATCCCAATAGACCGACCCAAAGAAATCACTCCCCTTGATCCGGCCACTGGTCTTAAAATTACGATTGAGCACCGACATACAGACCGAGAAGTGATCCGAACAACCAATCACATAACCCACGATCCCGCCATCGGCAATCACCGCCATATCGGGAGTGATTCCCTCTTCGATTCCTCGATTCAGGGTAATGTAGTTCTCCTGACGAATCAACGAATTATTAATCACCTCGGCCGACAGATAGGCATACTGCTGCAAAGAGGTATCCTGCAAGCAGCGATAAAGGGTCGAATCTTTCCGTATCACACTATCCGGAAGGGCAGGACGATGACGATACCCCTCCAGCTCGTTCTGCAAAGCGGCAATCTGCTGCATGAGCATGGTGTTTTCGTGTTTGAGATGCAAGTAGCTGTTCAACCCCGACATCTGCGAGTAGACTCCCCCCACCATGTAGTTGGAGGCGGTAATCAGTCGTGCCTTGGTGTAACTTGTACTCTGTGCATAGTAATGGATCGCAAAGGCCTCCAAAACGATGAACAGCAACACAAAATGGATTCGCTTGAGAAACAGAATGAATTTAATCATAAGAGCACAAGGTGCTATGAAGGGTTATTCGCTTCGATGGTTTCACGATCGGTTCTCGCCCCAAAACGATGTGTCCCATACGCATCTCTCCCTCCCGATCTTCTCGGGAGGGAGAGGTGAGTCCTGCGACAAGCGTTCTGCTACCGCCATGCCCTATCGCATCAGGAAGGAGAAGCGATTGATATTCTTCAATGCGATTCCCGTACCACGTGCCACAGCACGCAGCGGATCCTCAGCAATATGGAACGGAATATTGGTTTTATCCGAGAGACGACGATCCAACCCTTTGAGCAGTGCACCACCTCCGGCCAGATAGATGCCGTTTCGTGCAATGTCGGCATAGAGTTCGGGGGGAACCATCTCCAACACCTTCATGATGGCCGCGTCAATCTTGACCAGCGACTTCTCCAAGGCATAGGCCATCTCGTTGTAGGAGATGTTGAGCACCGAAGGAAGCGAAGTCAGAATATTGGGTCCCGTCACCTCATAATCCTCGGGTTCGGTCTCCAACTCCGAGAGCGCAGCGCCCACGGCGATCTTAATGTCCTCGGCCGTCCGCTCGCCGATTCGCATATTATGCTGCTGGCGGATGTAGGTCTGAATATCCTCCGTGAAGACGTCGCCTGCCACGTTGATGCTCTCGCTGCACACGATGCCGCCCAGTGAGATGCAGGCGATCTCGGTAGTACCTCCTCCAATATCGACCACCATGTTTCCTTCCGGAGCCTCGACGTCCAACCCCGCACCCAGTGCGGCGGCCATCGGCTCATAGATCATGTAGACTTCACGTCCTCCGGCATGTTCGGCCGAATCGCGCACCGCCCGAATCTCCACGTTGGTCGATCCCGAGGGAATACAGATCACCATCTTCAGCGAAGGACTAAATAGGCGACCATTGGTTTTAACCATTTTGATAAGCCCTCGCAACATGATCTCCGCTGCATTGAAGTCGGCAATCACACCATCCTTCAAGGGGCGAACGGTTTTGATGTTTTGATGGGTTTTCCCGTGCATCTGGCGCGCTTTCTTACCGATCGCCACGGCCTTCCCACTATGCTGGTCTAATGCCACAATCGAAGGTTCGTCCACTACGATCTTCCCATTGTTGATAATGATCGTATTGGCGGTTCCTAAGTCAATGGCCAGCTCTTGTGTCAATGAAAATAACCCCATAACAAACTCTAATTTAACGGCATTCACCTTGCAGCGACTCCGTATCGTTTGATGATTTATCCGTTTGCCGTATCTCTCAGCCTTTCTGCCGAGTCGGTCGCTTTTTTAAGCACCCCGAAAGGAGAATTGAATCCTTCCGTCACGGCCACACGCTGGATATACCCAATATGTTGATGCTAATAAATAGTACGCTGTGCTTAATGTTTGAAATGACGCAGGCCGGTAAACAGCATGGCCATCCCGTGTGCATTGCAGTAGTCGATGCTCTCATGGTCACGGATCGATCCGCCCGGCTGAATCACGGCATCCACGCCCTCTTTATGAGCGATCTCCACGCAATCACCGAAGGGGAAGTAGGCATCCGAGGCCATCACCGCACCTTGAAGGTCGAATCCGAAACTCTTGGCCTTGGCAATCGCCTGCTTCAGGGCATCCACCCGCGAAGTCTGTCCGATGCCACTGGCGATCAACATTCCGTTCTTGGCCAACACGATGGCATTGCTCTTGGAGTGTTTGACAATCTTATTGGCGAAGATCATATCGTTCAGTTGCGCTGCGGAGGCTTGTTTCTCGGTGGCATAATGCGACTCACCGTCACGTCCCCCGACCTTCAGGTCGCGATCCTGTACCGCCACTCCGTTGAGCAACGACCGGAACTGTTTGGGACAACGGGAGGTATCTTTGAGTCGCAGGATGATGCGATTCTTCTTGCCTTGCAACGTCTCCAACGCCTCGACACTGTATGCCGGAGCCAAGATCACCTCGAAGAAGAGTTTGTGAATCTCCTCTGCGGTTTGGGCATCCACCTCACGATTGCAAATCAGCACACCACCGAATGCCGACACCGGATCTCCGGCCAACGCATCCTGCCAAGCCGACAGCAAGGACGACCGACTGGCCACGCCGCAAGCGTTATTGTGTTTCATGATGACAAACGTCGGCTCCTCGAACTCCTCAATCAGATTGATTGCGGCATCAATGTCCAACATATTGTTGTAAGAGATATCCTTGCCGTTGAGCTTCTCGAACAACCGATCCAAGTCGCCGTAGAACTGAGCGCTCTGATGAGGATTCTCCCCATAACGCAACGCCACGGGGTGGTTCATGCTAATCTTAAAACTCTCCAGACTCTCTTTGCGGTTGAAATAGTTGAAGATGGCCGTATCGTAATGGGAGCTGACGTTGAACGCATGCGCAGCAAAACGACGACGCTGCTCCAAGGAGGTTGCAGAGTTCTGCGTCGAGATCAATTCATAGAACTCGGCATACTGATCGACCGACGGCACAATAATCACATCTTTGAAATTCTTGGCAGCGGCACGAATCAGGGAGATTCCTCCGATGTCGATCTTCTCGATGATTGCCTGCTCTTCGGCACCTGAGGCCACGGTTTGCTCAAAAGGATAGAGGTCAACGATCACCGCGTCGATCTCCGGAATCTCGTATTGGGTCATCTGTGCGCCATCCTGTGTATTGTCGCGACGTCCCAAGATGCCCCCGAAAACTTTGGGGTGCAGGGTTTTCACCCGACCGCCCAAAATCGAAGGATAGCCGGTCAGGCTCTCGACCGAGATGGCTTTGAGACCCAGCCCCTCAATAAATGCCAAGGTGCCTCCTGTCGAATAAATCGTAACGCCGTCCTCCTCCAATTTACGAACGATCTGTTCCAATCCGTCCTTATAAAACACCGAAATCAGTGCACTTTTAATCTTTTTCACCGTGTTATACCGTTTTTAATGAATTATTTTTTGATCGTTTCCAAGCTCTTTTCACGGCACATCTCTAGCGCATCGCCTTCTCACTCTATGCAAATAGCTTGGATCGTACAAAGATAGAAAAAAAAGAGAGTACGGATCATGAATTTTTACAAAAAGTTATCCTCCAACCCTCAATTCTTTGTTGTCCGAACCGTTCTCATGCAGTGCATAAAGTTGGCATCGAAAAAGTTCCTTTCCACTTATCTACACAAAGAACAACGCGAAGAAGCATAAAATATTTAAAAAAATTATAAATTTGTGGCAAAGTGTGGCTCGGATTTAGTGCCTTGGCCACAAAAAATCGTCTCTCATGACCTATGAAATCAACGGAGCATCGCGTTGCGCGGTGATCGGACACGGCAGTTGGGCTACGGCCTTGGTCAAGATCCTCTCCGAGAACGAGTCCGAAGTCGGATGGTATATCCGCAACCCCGAAGTACTCGATCATCTGCTTCATCATCAACGCAATCCCCGTTATCTGCGCGATGTACGCTTCGACACCTCGCGGCTGCGGATGTCTAACGATCTGAACGATGTGGTGCACCATGCCGATATTTTGGTCTTTGCCACACCCTCGGTCTACCTGAAATCTTCGCTCTCCGGCCTGCACGAATCGCTCTCCGACAAATTCATCGTCTCGGCCATCAAAGGCATTGTCCCTGAAGAGCTGATTACCATTGCCGAGTACTTCAATCGCCACTACGCGGTTCCCTTCGACCAGATCGGCATCGTCTCCGGCCCCTGTCATGCCGAAGAGGTCGCCCTCGAACGCCTCTCCTACCTGACGGTTGTCAGCAAAGAGTTGCAGAACGCCCAGATCTTGGGACGAAAGATCCACACCGACTACATCAACGTCACCCACTCGACCGACATCTACGGCATAGAATATGCTTCGGGACTCAAAAACATCTATGCGTTGGCCGTCGGCATTGCCGTGGGGGTGGGCTATGGCGACAATTTTTTGGCAGTACTCATCTCCAACGGAGCGATGGAGCTATCGCGGTTTCTGGAACAGACCTATCCTTCGGCACGCAACACCTTTGCCTCGGCCTACTTGGGGGATCTGCTGGTTACCTCCTACTCCCAATTCAGCCGCAATCGTCGTTTCGGTGTGATGATCGGCAAAGGCTACTCGGTGCATGCCGCACAGATGGAGCTGAGTATGGTGGCCGAAGGGTATTATGCCTCGGAGTGTGTCATGCAGATCAACCGTCGCTATGAGGTCAATATGCCGATCGCCCGCGCCGTCCATGCCATCCTCTACGAAGGAGCTTCGCCCGCCTCCGCGCTGGAGACCCTCACCAAAGAGCTGATCTAACCGCTCCTTTGAGTCACGAAGCGAAGAGGATCTCTTCGCTCCTACACAACAACGTATATACTTATAATTCACTAAATCATAGATTGATTCATGAAGAACATCATCCACATCACTACCGATCGGATCGAGGGTAGCGTGAGCGCAGCCGAACTGGCCGGACTCAAATCGGAAATCATGGCAGCCAATCGGATGCTGCACGAGGGTACAGGAAAAGGCAATGACTTTTTGGGATGGGTGAACCTCCCCTCCGAGGTCACAGCCGCCGAGCTTCAGACGCTCAACGAATGCGCAGCACAACTATCTGGGAAGGCTCAGGTGATCGTCGTCATCGGCATCGGAGGCTCCTACCTGGGGTCAAAAGCGGTTTTGGAGGCGATGAACAATTCGTTCCAGTTGCTGCACAAGAGCCAGTCTCACCCCATCATCCTGTTCGCCGGACAGAATATCAGCGAGGATTACCTCTACGAACTATTGGAGGCCGTCAAATCCTACTCCTTGGGCGTCGTGGTCATCTCCAAATCGGGAACCACCACCGAACCCGCCGTTGCCTTCCGCATCTTCAAAGAGGAGATCGAGAAGCGTTACGGCAAAGCCGAAGCAGCCGGACGCATCGTAGCTGTTACCGATGCCAAACGCGGTGCACTCCGCACGCTGGCTTCGCAAGAGGGGTATGCCACCTTCGTCATTCCCGACAACGTGGGAGGACGCTACTCGGTATTGACACCGGTTGGACTGCTGCCCTTGTCGGCCGCGGGAGTCAACATCAACGAGTTGGTACGCGGAGCACAGGATATGGCACGCGCCACCGCTCCCGAGGTTCCCTTTGAGGAGAACCCCGCTGCACAATATGCTGCCGCCCGCACTGCACTCTATCGCAAAGGCTTCAAGATCGAGATCCTGGCCAGCTATGATCCCAAATTGCTCTACGTGTCCGAGTGGTGGAAGCAACTCTACGGCGAGAGCGAAGGCAAAGAGGGCAAAGGGCTCTTCCCCGCCAGCGTCACTCTGACGGCCGACCTCCATTCGATGGGACAATACATCCAACAGGGCGAACGCACCCTCATCGAGACGGTCATCAGCATCAATACCCCCAAACACAAGGTGGTCATCGACTCCGATGCCGCCAACCTGGACGGACTGAACTACCTGTCCGGCAAACGAATCAGCGAAGTGAACCTGATGGCCGAGATGGGCACCATGTTGGCGCACGTCGACGGAGGAGTTCCCAACATCCGCATCGAGCTGCCCGAACTGAACGAATACTACTTGGGTGCACTGCTCTACTTCTTCGAGAAGGCTTGCGGCATCAGTGGCTATGCCCTGGGAGTCAATCCGTTCGACCAACCGGGTGTGGAGGCCTACAAGAAGAATATGTTTGCACTGCTGGGTAAACCCGGCTACGAGGAGCAGGGCGAAGCATTGCGCAAACGGTTGAAATAAGGTTCCAAAATTCCAAGATAAGGGCGACATCCTTAAATTTTTTACAAAATTCATCGGGAAACGCCGGAAAATCCTTAAATTTGGAACGCCTAACTTTGCAAGAAGTGTCGAAGGTTGCATGAGCTACCCTCTGCCGATCGCTCACCATGGATCCGCAAGAGAGCGAAGCACTCTGCCTCTCCGCGCAAAACCGAAATGAACTTTTTACATAAAAATCCTTAATCATGGTTAACTACAAAGAACTGGGTCTGGTGAACACTCGCGAGATGTTCAAAAAGGCCGTGGACGGCAAATACGCCATCGCCGCTTTCAACTTCAACAATATGGAGCAGTTGCAGGCTATTATTCAGGCTACCGTAGAGGCAAAATCTCCGGTGATCCTGCAAGTCTCCAGCGGCGCTCGTAAATATGCCAACCAAACCCTGCTGCGTTATATGGCTCAGGGAGCCGTAGAGTATGCCAAAGAGTTGGGTTGCGCTCATCCGCAAATCGTACTCCATCTCGACCACGGCGACTCTTTCGAGTTGTGCAAATCGTGTATCGACATGGGCTTCTCGTCGGTGATGATCGACGGATCGCACTTCCCCTATGAGGAGAACATCGCTCTGACCAAGAAGGTCGTAGAGTATGCCCATCAATTCGACGTTACCGTAGAGGGCGAGTTGGGCGTATTGGCCGGCATCGAAGATGACGTGAAGGCCGAGCATCACACCTATACCCAACCCGAAGAGGTCATCGACTTCGTATCGCGCACCGGTGTGGATTCATTGGCAATCTCGATCGGAACTTCTCACGGAGCCAACAAATTTACGCCCGAGCAGTGCACCCGCGATGCCAACGGCATCCTCGTTCCGCCCCCCTTGCGTTTCGACATCCTCAAAGAGATCGAGAAACAGATCCCCGGATTCCCCATCGTACTGCACGGTTCCTCTTCCGTACCTCAGGATCTGGTTGCAATCATCAACAAATACGGCGGAGCATTGAAAGATGCCATCGGAATTCCCGAAGATCAGTTGCGTCAGGCAGCTACCTCGGCTGTATGCAAGATCAACATCGACTCCGACGGTCGTTTGGCAATGACCGCTGCCGTTCGTGAGGTAATGGCTACCAAACCCGCTGAGTTCGACCCGCGTAAATACTTGGGCCCCGCTCGCGACCGTTTGAAAGAGCTTTACAAACACAAATTGATCAACGTATTGGGTTCGGCTGGTAAAGCTGAGTGCTAATCGTTCTTCCATCTTTACACAAAGAGCCTGATCCGCTATGGATCAGGCTCTTTGTTATTCATAGGATCTAACACATCGGCATCAGCCAAGGAGCTGAGGAGGTCATGTGGCACTCACCCCAAGGAAGCTGCAACATCCCTTGACACGGCATCCCAAGCCTCTATCTATTGGCGCCTGCCCCGCGCAAAGCCTGGTATTCGTGCCCGATCAGATGGCGAATCATCCGCAAACGAGATCGAAGCGTCCGATAGGGAAGATAGCTCTCCCGCACAAAGGCAAGCTCCTTCTTGGGTAGCGCCGTACGCAGGGCATTCCGATAGAATTTATACGCATTATAGGCCTCTGCTCGGCGGATCTCCTGCGCAGAGAGGGGAATCGATTGCATCGGCAAGCGAGCGCCCCATTTTTGCTGAAAAAGCCGTGTATTGCGAAACCATGCGGCATCATGTCGCCCCTCCGATTTATGCGCCACGACAATCTCATGATCAATGTAGTTGCAATACGATTGTGCCACCTGCAAAGAGAAATCCAGATCGTAGAGACTGAATCCTCTAAATCGCTGCTCATCGAATCGGAATTGCTGCCAGACCCGCTTGCGAACAAACATACACAACCCATCCACCTGCACAACGCGCGAGAAGGACGTGCGACCACTCCGTTGCATATAATACTTCATTCCACAGGGCGAGTGCTGTCTGAGACTTCCCATCTCATACCGCACAATGCCCCCCACTCTGGAGGGGGTTTGCGTCTTAAGCTGTGAACCCAGAAAACCCACCACTCCAGCCTCAGGATGCTTCTGAAAAAAGGTGCGAATCAACACGTCCCACGCCTTGGTACAGAAACGTAAATCCTCATGCAAAAAGCAGAGAATCTCCCCTCGTGCCCGCTCGGCATACGCATTATAGACCCGACATAAACCCCAACGCCTTTCTCGGTTATCATGCACCAAGATCTCTACCCTCTCACCGGCACTTTGTTGTAGGTTCGAGACCACCCGACTTGCTTGGTCTGGGTTGACCGAACACACAATACAAGTTATCACAGGATTCATTGAAGCACAGTGTGCTATTTATTATCAATTAAAAAATCTATATCTCAACTATATACCGTGACTGGAGAGCTAATCATTCTTTGGGGTCACTTCCCATTCATTTCTTTGGAAACCAACGGCTCTCACCTCTCCTAACTTCTCTCTTACGGTTAGGGAGAAGTCGCTTTGAAGATTTTCGACCTCGCATTCTTCTTTCCTCCGTTTATCAACAAGCGAAACGAAGAATTGATCCTTTTCCACCATCATGTATCCCTGAATTGCAGCATCAAATTAAGGCACACACATTGCACAATAGAGGAGGTATGTGACAGCGACTTTCAAATATAAAGATATAAAAACCTCCGGATTTTTACAAACTCCGAGCCGATTTTTCCTCTTATGCGCCGGATTTACAAAAAGCCGAATTGGGTCTAACGTGAGTTTTACAGAGCTGGCGTAAGGGTTTCAAATAGATTACAAGGGTCTCAATTCCCGGCTTAAGGGTCAATCCTCGAAATACCGCAGCAGCTCCATCCCAACGGTTATTGGGGAGGATAGTAGGGATGAGCAAAGGCTCAAGAGCCTTCCATTTTCTTGCCTTATGGAGGGAAACCTCCGTGCACAAAAAAAGAGGAGCGGAAAAATTTCCGCTCCTCTTTGATCTATAAAGGGGTTCTCCCCTCAATCTACAAAGGGATCAACCCTTTGCGATGACTCTGAATTAGAGTGCCAAGAACTCGGTAGAACCGAAGATCTTCGAGAACTCTACGTCTTTCTGAGCCTGTGCTTTCTTCGAAGCATCTTTGGCGATCGAGCTCTTCAGGTTGGCAATAGCAGCCGAAGTGTCACCCTCACGCATTGCGATGATAGCTTTCAGGTAGTCAGCGTCAGCCGAATTCTCGTTAGCCAAGATCGATTTAGCTTTTGCCAAGTTACCGTTCAACACCTCAGCAACAGCCAAGTTGTAACCGTTCAAGGTCTTCGTAGCCTCAGCATAGTTACCCTCTGCCAAGTTCACCAAGCCCATGTTGGCTTTCGAATCTGCGGTATTCAGCGCAGCGAAGTATTTCTGTGCAGCAGCATCGTCACCGTTCAACAGAGCCAAAACACCCAAGTTGTTGGTGATGGCAGCGTCTTTGCTCATTGCAGCAGCTTTGTCGATGGCAGTCTTAGCCTGAGCCAATTTACCCTCTTTAGCCAAGATCACACCTGCGTTGTTGTAACCGCGAACGCTGTTGTATTTCTTAGCAGCAGCCTCATAAGCGGCCAATTTAGCATCGTTGTTGTCAACCAAGGTAGCAGCATACAGCATCTCCTCCTCGCTCAATACGTCGATGTTCGAAGCAGCAGCCTCTTTGATCTCGGCATCGGTACGACCCTCGATGTCTACGTCAGCAACCAATTTGGTACGACGCAACTGGGGCAGAATCTCTTTGGCCAGGATCTCGAATACAGAAGACATATTTTTGATCTCCTCGTGACGTTTTACCGGATTGTCATACTGAGCCAGTACCTGAAGAATCAGATCTTTGTCTTTGATGTCCGAAGCAGCAACCAACTCTTTGAAGCCTTCCCAGTCCTCACCGTAAGCAGCGATATCGTATTTCGGATTTACGCTTGCCAAGGTTTTGCTGATAGCAGCCTGACCAGTTTCACTACGCTCTTTCGAGAGTTTGTCGTTGAATTGCAGCGGACCGTCAGGTGAAGCGTAACCTTTGGCGTATACGTTACCCAGCGTTGCGCGATCTTTGTCGGAGTACTCTTTTACGAAAGCCTCAAACTCTTTAACCTGCTCTTTGGTCAACTCGGCCGGACGAACGTTGGCACGGTTAATCATGTACATGATGTCGGCGTTCTGCGAGATGGTCGTCACACGTTTGAAGTTATCGGGCATGATCGACAGGTAAGCTGCATAGTCAGCCATAGCCTGTACGGTGCTTACACCCTCTGCAACCGGAACAGCTGCAAAATCGGTAAACTCTTTGCGTTTTTTGCAACCTTTCGAGCATTTCGACTCGATACGCAATTCCAAAGTTGACAATTTGGCACGTTCGTCATAAGGGAACGATACAGATTGTGTGTAAGAGCTACCTGTTTTGTAAGGAATTACAGTGTAGTTGTCTTTTACTTTCTCACCCTGCAAGTATTTGGGAGTACCGACGATTTCGCCACCCTCGAATACCAATACGGGAGTCACCTTCAGCACGGCTTTCTTGTTGAAATACTTCGCAGGAAAGTCCACTTTAACATCCGTAACAATGTTTTTACCCTTGAGGGTCAAAACAGCAGGCGTTGCGGAGACATTCACTCTGTCCACATTTTTCGCCATCTTCTTGTAGCAATTACAGCTTGCCAGCAGAATCACTAAAGACGCGAGCATGAAATTTTTAAACAAACTTTTCATAATCAAGACTTTAAAGAAAGTTAATTAATTTATTTTGAATTTTAATCTATTCACTCTCAGTAGCATAGTTCGCTGCCACAAAAGTAGAAATATATTTTAAATTCCAATCAAAAAAAAACTATTTTTTTTGACCTCTTCTATTTCAACGTTTTAGATGGCTAAGAACCGTACTATTCAGATGTTGAATTAGCGTCTCTCGCGCGGATCGCGACGTTCGCGATGTTCACGCGGAGCTCGGGGCTCCTGCGGCTGTAATTCGGTCCCTTCATTTAAAAGGGCTTTCCGCGAAAGCTTCAGTTTACCGTTCTTCGCATCCACGCCGATCAGCTTCACTTCGATCATCTCACCCTCTTTCAGGTCGGTCTCGTCCATCGTCTCGAAACGCTTGTTTGCAATCTCGGAGATATGCAACAGACCATCTTTCCCGGGCAGAATCTCGACAAATGCGCCGAATGCAACGATCGAGCGGATCTTACCGGTGTAGATCTCACCCACTTCCGGTACGGTAACAATGCCTTTGACGCGAGCCAATGCGGCATCCAGTGCCTCCTTGTTCTCTCCAAAGATATCGACATAACCCTTTTCGTCCTTCTCGGTAATGGTAATGGTCGTACCCGTCGTTTTCTGAATCTCCTGGATCACCTTTCCACCAGGGCCGATCACCGCACCGATAAACTCCTGCGGAATGACAATCTGTTGGATACGTGGTACGTGAGGTTTGAAATCGGCACGAGGTTCCGAAATGGTCTCAAGGATCTTGCCAAGAATGTGCATACGACCCTGTTTTGCTTGTTCCAGCGCGGCGGCCAACACCTCATACGAGAGTCCGTCCACCTTGATATCCATCTGTGTTGCAGTGATTCCGTCTTTGGTTCCGGTCACCTTGAAGTCCATATCTCCCAAGTGATCCTCGTCACCCAAGATGTCTGACAAAATGGCATATTTGCCACTTTCTGCATCGGAGATCAGCCCCATTGCGATACCCGAAACGGGTTTCTTGAGTTTCACACCGGCATCCATCAGCGCCAAGGTTCCGGCACATACGGTTGCCATAGACGACGAACCGTTCGACTCCAGAATATCCGACACAACCCGAACGGCATAAGGATTCTCCTCTCCTACGGGAACCATCGGTTTGAGGGCACGCCATGCCAAGTTGCCATGGCCGATCTCCCGACGCGACAAACCGCGAGCCGGACGTGCTTCGCCGGTGGAGAAGGGCGGGAAGTTATAGTGAAGGACAAACTGTTCGGTGCCTTTGTTCAGCACATCATCAATCTGTTTCTCATCGAGTTTCGTACCTAAGGTGACGGTGGTCAACGATTGGGTTTCACCGCGCGTAAAGATGGCCGATCCGTGAGCTGCGGGCAGGTAACCCACCTCACTCCAAATCGGGCGGATCTCCGTCGTTTTACGTCCATCCAACCGGATTCCCTCGTCGAGAATCATGTTGCGCATCGCCTTTTTGAGTACGTTATCGTGGAAATAACGTTTAATCATAGAACCCTTTTCGGCCAACTCCTCTTCGCTGAACTGAGCCTCAAATTCAGCCTCCAGCGCATCGAAACGATCGGTACGCTCGTGTTTTGAGGTCATATCCTTGGCGATCTCATAGGCCTTAGCGTAGGTTGCATCAATCACCTGCTGACGCAACTGATCGTCATTGGTCTCATGGCAATAGGTGCGTTTCACATCCTTGCCCAACGTCTTTGAGAGCTCGATCTGTACGGCACAATGTTTTTTGATCTCCTCGTGCGCAAATTTAATGGCATCGAGCATCACAGCCTCCGACACCTCTT
>JAQUZZ010000228.1 GCA_028691095.1 Alistipes sp.
CCAAGTTGCGTCCTTCGAGGAAGACCCCGATCTTTCGGGTGATATTGTACTCCAGATTCAGGTAGACATCGGCCTGCATATTCACGTGCTCAGGGGGGAGCGTGGTGAAGGCTGTGATCGAGGAGGGATCGGCTACGTCGAGGACTAAAATGCGCTCACAATCTTTGGGGCCGTACATTGTCACTCCGGCGCGTGCTTGGAACTTGTCTTTGTAGTTGTAGCGGAATTCCAGATTGGCGGTCAGGTTGGAGAGTCCGGTTTTGGGTTTGTAGCCGGCGATCTCTTTGACGCTGTATCCGTAATACTGCATTCCGAATTCGACCCCGAAGGTGTTCGACACACGACCCTCAATCTCGCCTCCGATGGTCCATGCGGTCACATCGCTCTGGCCGTAGGCAAACACATTGCCTTGATAGAGCGGTGTGAAGGTGTGCATCGCGGTGTTTTGCTGATAGAGGTAGAGGTTCTGGGCGTAGTTGAAGTTGCGGTATTGCGACACACCCCCGTAGACGCGATAGGCGAAAGAGGAGGCAACACTGCCCTGGATGCCGATGCGGCCGTTGTAGATCGAGGTGTTCCGAATATCCGCCTTCTCCCAAATGTAAGGATTGACGTGCGTGGCCCAACTGCGGTAGTCGTTATCTTGGTAGTTGCCGTCGATTTGCAGATAGGGGGTGAAACCTCGTGAGATACGCCAGCGCAGATTGGCCATGGGGAAGACGACCCCTTCGTTTCGATCGGTCTCGTTGTGATAGGTGTAGTTGACGCCCAACCCAAAGGTGAGTTTCTCATTGGCGAACTGATACATCGGGGTGACCGATATGATGTTCTCTTTGTGCAAACTCAGCTCTCCGGAGCCTTGATGGTGGGCATAGGAGAGATTGAGTGTAGCCGTGTGTTTACCTCCGAACTCTTTGCCCAGATCCAAGGTTGCACCTCCTTCGGCTTCCCGACGATCAAAATGGTCGGCAAAGTAAGCACCGTTGATGCCGAAGCGGACATTGAAGTATGAGAGGTCGGTAAAGGCGTGCCCCACAAAGAGTTTTCCCTGTACGGCCGAGTAGGTGGCACGTAGCGCTGAGGCCGAGGCGTCGAGCGATTGCGTGGTGAAACCGGTGAGCACGGGGGTGAGGGTCGTATCATAGCCGTAGCGCGACACCTGTTGATAATCATACGTCAAGGCGCCTCCGAATCCGAAACGTTTGACGCGACGTTCGCCAAAAATCTCCACCCGATTGAAGGTCTGCGAGGCGGGGGTCTTCTGTTGATTCATGTTGTCGAGTTTGCTCCAGCTTCCGGTGTGGTTGAGCAGCACGCCCCATTTTCCACGACGATTCTCCGTCGAGGAGAAGGCTCCGTTGAAGAGGCTCTGGAAGGGAACACCTACCCCCAGTTTCAGGTAGAGTGGGGTGTCCTCCCGCAGGTCGTCCAAATGGACGGAGACCGGATTGATGGGCTTCACCTGAAAGCCGTAGCTAATCGGGATCGGGTTGATCCCGTAGTGGATCTCGGGACGCAGGGTGACGGTGTCCACCATGTTGGGTTTCATACTCTGTTTGGAGGCGGCATCCACGGTGGGTTCATAGTCGCGGGTGACATCCATCTGTCGATTGAGATCGCCCTCTTTTTGCTGAGCTGAGGCCGTGAGTGTCAGGGCAAGAGCTCCGAGAAATATGATTGTTTTCTTCATACAATTTAAGATCCTAAGCACGCAGGGTGCCAATGATTTATCGGTTCGATATAGAGGGCCTTTCGCATAGGAGGCAACGCCTCGTTTGTCACGGAGAGCACCGTCTGAGCTTTATTTCAAAGATTCGATTTTGCGTTGAGCCTCTTCTACCACTCCGTCGCTCTTGTCGGCATAACCATCAATGATACTCTGATAGGTGGCCTTGGCCTGGAACGCATCGTTCTGTTTGACGTAGATGTCGCCCAAGATAAGGAAGGCTTTGCCCGTCCAATATTGATAGGGTAGGTTCTGGTCAGAGAAGGCGAAGACCTCTTTCTCGGCCTCCTTGAGTTTGTTCTCCTTGAAGAGGATGGAGATGACGTGGTAGTGGGCTTCGGCCGCTTCGCGTGTACGACCCTCCACGGCCTTGCGGTAGTGGGTGAGAGCCGCTGCGTCGTCCGCGGAGGCTTGCAGCGCTTTGCCCTTCACGAAGTGAGCCGTGCGTGCCAACTCGTCGGAGGCATAGGGTGAAGCCAAAACCTCGTCGGCCGCCACACCTTGAGCCGCACCGTCTCCGCTTGCCACAACGGCTTTCAGGTAGCCGTCCAACGCCTCGATAATGATGTTCTTCTGTGTAGCCACGGTGCTCAGTTGTTTATAGAGTGCTGCGGCAGCCGGATAGTTCTTCTCGTCCATCCGTAGCGTGGCCGCTTTGCGTAGTGCCGGAATCTGATAACGGTTGCTGGGCATTGCTCCAACCTCCTCCAAGGCGGAGAGTGCCGCAGCGGGATTTCCCGCTTGCAAGGAGCAATCGCCTAAGGCATAGAGTGCATCGGCACGGTAGGCTCCCTGCGGATATTGCCGCAGGTAGTTGTCCATGAGCGACAGCGCCTTGGCATAGTCGCGACTTTGGTACACCCGATCGGCCGCAATGTACATCAACGAATCACGCTCTGTCACCGCGACGTTGGTCTCCACGCCGCTCTTCTTGGCAAAGGTGAGGTAGGAGTCTACGTCGTTCTGATCGACGTAGATATTTTTGATGCCCAACATGGCGTCTTTGGCCTGAGGCGAGGAGGGATAGCGGTCGACCACCTGTTTGTAGTAACGCAGGGCCTCTTCGTTTTTCCCTAAGTTCTGATAGACCAAGCCCAATTCCGAGAGTGCGCTGACCACATAGGGCGACTGAGGATACCCGTCGATCAACCGTTTGAATGCGGCAGCTCCTTCGTTGAACTTTTCGCGTCGCAGGTAGGTGCGCCCCAACTCATACATGGCGTCATCGACATACTCGCTTTTGCCCTCTCCGATGATGGAGACCAGAGCGTCGGTCTTGCGATCATACTGATCCAGCAAGCCGAACATGACTGCGCGTTGGAATCGTGCATAGCCCACGCTTGCCCCATCCATGGCGATCGCTTTGTTGTAGAAATCGACGGCATTGGCGTATTCGCGTTGGGCATACGCCACATCCCCCAATCGATTGAAGGCATCGCCGCGAAGGTTGTCTTTAAGCGTGTAGGCCGAGATAAATTTATTGAAACTGGAGGATGCCTTGCCCCATTGTTTGTCGTTGAAGTAGCAGTATCCCAGGTTGTATTGAGCCAACATACTCTCCC
>JAQUZZ010000229.1 GCA_028691095.1 Alistipes sp.
ATCGAAACAAGAGAAGGCTTTTGCAAAAAGCCGTTAACGGGAGTTTTACGGATTTCAAACGTAAAGGTTTCGATAGAACTGTATGGATTCCGATCCGTAAAATTCCGCTGACCCGCTCCTCCCCCAACGGTGTGGGGGAGGTTGGGTGGGGGTTATCGAAGGAAGATAAGGCTTTTGCAAAAAGCCGTTAACGGGAGTTTCACGGATTAGCAAGAACAAACGTTTCATTTAAACTTATGTGGATCTCATCCGTGAAACTCCCGTTAACACTCTTAGATCGAAAAGGCATCAAACCCACCGTCGATCACCGTCACGGTTCCCGACACAAAAGCCGACGCATCACTGGCCAGCCATTGCAACGTACCCAGCAACTCCTCCGGCGTTCCGAAACGGCCAAAGGGGGTATGCGACAGGATGGTTTGAGCCCGCGGCGTCAAGGAGCCATCGGGATGGGTGAGCAACGTACGATTCTGCTCGGTGAGGAAGAAACCGGGAGCTATGGCATTCACGCGTAACCCATCGCCATATTTCTGCGCCAACTCTCCGCACAGGTATTTCGTGAAATTCACCACCGCAGCCTTGGCTACCCCGTAACCTGCTACGCGGGTCAGGGGTCGCAAAGCCGACTCCGATGCCACGTTGATGATGGATCCGCGTTTCTGCTCCACCATCGCACGGGCAAAACTCAACGTCGGCAACACGGTTCCCATCAGATTGAGATCCATCACCCCACGCAGAGCTCCCAAATCGAGGTCAAAGAGCGTCTTGTCGGGCGGGATCGTGGCTCCGGGTTGATTGCCCCCCGCACCATTAATCAGCACATCCACACGGCCATAGCGCGCCATGACTGTGGCATAGGCTTGTTCCACCTGCGCCGTATCCAGCACATCGGCCGCCACAAAGAGGGCTTCGCCTCCGGCTGCACGCGCTTGTGCCTCCAGCGCACGCCCTACCTCCTGTTTTCGTCCTATCAGCACGACACGAGCTCCCTGCTCGGCAAAATGAAGCACCATCGCATGACCCAACACACCGGTGGCTCCGGTGATGACAATCACGCGATCGGCTACACTGAATAGATTTTTCATAATCAATCCCCAACATTTGGGATGCGCCACCGAATCGGCCCCTCGTCCATTCCGCACAGGAGAGGGTCGCTCCGCAAAAAAACGAACACCTCGACCTGCATCGAACCACACGGCTAACGCATCAATTTATGGGTTAAAAGTAGCACTTTTTTTGCAATACCGTGCACGTTCCCGACAAAAAAACGACAACACACACCTCCGATGAAGTGAGTGTTGTCGTTTTTTTGTGGAAGAGGGGGTTATTTCGCAGCGGGAGTCCGCAGGTAGGTACCTTTGAAGGTGGAACGGTTTCCTTTGCCGTCACGTACCACAAGTTCGATGCGATGGGTGCCTCCCGTAGGCCATCGTGCATCGTCGAAATAGTGGGTGAGCATTGCCCGCTTGGGGTCGTACTCAAAGAGCGCCCACACGCCGTCGATTGTCCCGGTATAGGTGTCGATGCCGGAGAAGTTATCCGAAATGGTGAACGAGATCGTCTTGCGTGACGAGTAGTTCTCCCCGTTCTTGAATTGGGGGACAATGCGAGGCGCGATCGTATCGACCACGACACAATATCGTCCGAAACTTCGGGTCTCGATCTGAATCCAGCCCCCCTCCCATGCTCCACCAGCCGCACTGCGCGACCCATCGCGTCCCACGGTCGCCAGCAAGGCCTTGCTACGCAACCGCTCGGGAACGGCCGTCGCTTCAATTCCCAACTTCATCGCTCCGAACACCGGAACCTCCGCATCATGCACCTCATAGAGCGGAGAGTAAGTCCCTGGAAGCGTATCCCGCACCTTGATCTGCAACAACTCCGACTCATACAACGTACGACGCGGAAGCGACAGGGTCAGTCCCTGATCCCGATAATTGAACTCCTGATCCCAATAGACCGGCAAACCGGTCGTCGGCAAGGAAGTCGGAGCCTCCAGTCCCCGCTGCACCGTAAAGCGCAACACCGACCGATTCTCGCAATCATCCGCTATCAGCATCTCGACCGTGTGGCTCTCCGCATCCTCCACACGCAGGAGTCCCTCCAACGCCGGACGGCCGTAGACGGGCAGGGCGTTGTGTGGCAATTTCACCAACCGATAGACCCCGTTGCGCGAATGACGTGCCTGCGGGTAGAGCGCGGCAGCATAGCAATAGCGACCCACGTCGAAGCCGATCCGATCCAACGTCATGCGGAAGTTGAGGGTCTCATCCACCCGCTCCTCGATGGCGTAAACCCCCATCGGATTGGACGTTTCGTTCTTCTTCTCCTCGACCTCCAAGGCAAAATAACCCACCGGCGCAACCTTCAGTGTCCCACCGTCCACCGTATAGCGCCCCGCACCTTGAGTCCGCACCTTGTATCTCTGGCGCACGGTGTGGATCGGTACGCCCAACACCGTATCAACACTCACATAATAGAGCATCAGCGGACGCGGAGCGATCGTATCCTTCACCGCAATCATTCCCCGAGCCACCAAGTTCAACGGCCGTTGCGTATTAGTCTCCCGCACCTCCAGATGCAGATGAGGCCCTCCCGAAGAGCCGCGATTCCCTGAGAGTGCAATCTGCTCCCCTCGCTTGAACACGAACATTCCCGCAGGCGGCGTCACATCCACCGCAAAACGCTTCTGTGCATATTGTCGCTCATGTATATAGCGTTCAATCGACGCATCGAAACGCTCCAAATGGCCGTAAACGCTGGTCGTTCCGTTGTCGTGTTGCAGGTAGAGTGCCTTGCCAAAACCCCAGGGGCTCACGGCAATGCGCACCACCTCTCCGTCGGCAATCGCCCGAATCGGTTTATTGATTACCCCTTGGGTTTTGATGTCGATGCCGGAGTGGAAGTGATTACCCCGCATCTCCCCGTAGTTGGCCGAAAGGTAGACGGGAAACGCCACGGGGGAACCAAAATCAAATCCGGTCGCCATGGCCGGATGGGGAATATAGGATTGTGCCGCCAAGAGCAAGGTGCTGCACAGAGCACCCCAACTCATACAACAAGGTTTTAGATATTTTCTCATTTACAACAGGTTAAATATTTCATATAATTCGTTCTCCGCATCCCCGGGCAGCTTAGAGTCTGTTTAAAAATATCATTTATAACCATTTTAGCATCAGTGAAATAAAAGCCAAGTATATCATATTTTCCGAACACACCACCTTTCGTTCATAATCCTTTGCTAATCTTCGGAAGTCAT
>JAQUZZ010000230.1 GCA_028691095.1 Alistipes sp.
GAAACTCCCGTTAACGGCTTTTTGCAAAAGCCTTATCTTCCTTCGATAACCCCCACCCAACCTCCCCCACACCGTTGGGGGAGGAGCGGGTCAGCGGAATTTTACGGATCGGAATCCATACAGTTCCATTGAAACCTTTACGTTTCAAATCCGTGAAACTCCCGTTAACGGCTTTTTGCAAAAGCCTTCTTTCCCTTCGATAACCCCCACCCAACCTTCCCCACACCGTTTGGAGAGGAGCGGAGCGGTCAGCGTGTTGCGTTAAATTTTAATCCATTTTGTGTGAATTATGGTCTATTTATGTAAAAAATCGTGGCGTTGGTACGGCCCTTCCGATCCCGTATCGCTCGCCTATATTCGTCAGGCCGGCGTCACGGATATTGTGACAGCCTTGCATCATATCCCCAACGGGGAGGTGTGGAGTATCGAGGAGATCCGTCGTCGTCAGGATGAGGTGGCGCAGGCGGGAATGGTATGGAGTGTGGTCGAGAGCGTGCCGGTGCACGAACAGATCAAGACCCGCACGGGTGCGTACCTTCGCTATATTGAGAACTACAAGCAGAGTATTCGGAATCTGGCAGCCTGCGGAATCTATACTGTGACCTATAATTTCATGCCGGTGTTGGACTGGACACGGACGGATCTTGCTTACCCCATGCCCGACGGATCACGCGCGCTGCGCTTTGAGCGTGCGGCATTCATGGCCTTTGATCTCTTTATTCTGCAACGATCGGCTGCGTGGAATGAATACACCCCCCAGGAGCAAGCCGTAGCTCGTGCCCGTTATGAGGCCATGAGTGAGGCGGAACGCACCCTGCTTACCCGTAACATGATTGCCGGATTACCCGGAGCCGAGGAGAGCTTTACGATCGAACAATTTCGGGAGGCCTTGGCGCAATATCAAGCGATCGATGCCGAGCAGTTGCGTGCCCATCTGATCGCTTTTCTCCAAGAGGTTGTGCCCGTTGCTGAGGGGGCGGGGATGCAACTGGTGATTCATCCCGACGACCCGCCTTATCCCATTTTGGGGTTGCCCCGGATTCTGAGTACAGCATCCGATTTTCGGAAATTGATTCGTGCCGTGCCGAGTCTCTCCAATGGCTTGTGTCTGTGTACCGGTTCGTTCGGGGTGCGTGGCGACAACGCGCTCTCCGAGATGATGACCGAGTTTGGCGATCGTGTCGGCTTTGTGCACCTGCGTAGCACCCAGCGCGATGCGCAAGGGGATTTTTATGAGGCCAATCATCTGGAGGGAGATGTGGATATGTATGGCGTGATGCGCGCACTGCTTGCGTTGCAACAACGTCGCGGTGTCTCCTTGCCGGTGCGTCCCGACCATGGGCATCAAATGTGCGACGACTTGACCAAGCAAAGCAATCCGGGGTACTCTTGCATTGGCCGTTTGCGCGGATTGGCCGAGCTCCGAGGGCTGGAGATGGGAATTGCGCGCTCGCTCTATGCGGAGAAATAAGTTGTAGCGTGAAGTTGCGACAGGTTGTGCGGAATCCATGGTTGAGGGATTCCGCACAACCTGTTTTTAGCTCGCGGGGAACCGGATTTTCGCGCAAGGCGAAGTAATTTTCGTTTCGTTTTTGCTATAAATTTGGATATGTTGTAAAAATACGCTAACTTGGTGAAATCAAAGAGCGTGAGTTTTATAAATTGGCAAGAACAATAGCACGATGTGCTCAAAATATAGAAGATGTTTAAACCAGAAGATGTAGCGCAGATTGAAGCGCATGGACAGACGTGTGAAGGGGTGACTCAACAACTGCATTGGTTTGCCGAGGGATTCCCTTATCTTCCGATTCGGCGAACTGCCGTAGTGGGGGATGGAATTTTACGTTTCAGTACCGATCAGATGGAGCGTTTCCGTCATCTGTACCGTCAGTGTCGTACCGAACGGGAGATCGTGAAATTCGTGCCGGCCTCAGGGGCTGCGACGCGTATGTTCAAGGCACTGTTTGAGTATTTAAATGCCGATCAAAGCTCCTCGGCCGTCGATGAGGTGTTGCGCCATATCGACGAATTTGCCTTCTCCGACCTGTTGCATGGTTTGGCGGGGGAGGAGCGGGATCCGCATCGTATGATCGAGCTTATCTTAACCGACAAAGGACTGAATTACGGTCAGCTGCCCAAGGCATTGATTCTTTTCCATCACTATGCCGAGGGGGCACGCACAGCTTTTGAGGAGCACCTCTCCGAGGGGGCGATGTATGCCGCCGGAGCGCAGAGTGAGGTGCGCATTCATGTAACCGTCTCACCCGAACACTTGAAGGAGTTCCAGCGTCTCGAACAGTGGATGGTGCCCCTCTATGAAAAGCGTTATGGGGTGCACTATCGGATTGAGTATTCGTTTCAGAAACCCTCGACCGACACGGTGGCCGTTACGCCCCAACAGGAGCTCTTCCGTGACGATGCGGGACATCTGGTCTTCCGTCCGGCGGGTCATGGTGCATTGATCGAGAACCTGAATGAGGTGGATGCCGACCTGATCTTTGTGAAGACCATTGACAATGTGGCTCCCGACCGCTTGAAGGCCGACACCATCACCTACAAGGAGGCGTTGGCGGGGCTGCTGCTCTCGGTGCAGCAACGATGCTTCGATCTGCTGAATCTGCTGGAGCAGGGAGACTTCACGCGCGAACAGGAGATGGAAGAGTTCGTCGGTAAGTCGTTGTGTCGCACCCTTCCTCATGACTACTACAAAGCCTCTACTGTGCAGCGCATTGAGATATTGCGTTCGATTCTGAATCGTCCGATTCGGGTTTGTGGCATGGTCAAGAATGAGGGAGAACCGGGGGGTGGCCCTTTCTGGGTCGATGCACAGGATGGCAGCGAGTCGTTGCAGATTGCCGAATCCTCCCAGATTGCTCCGCATCAACAGGGATTGATGACCGAGGCGACCCATTTCAATCCGGTGGATCTGGTGTGTGGCGTGCGCAATTACCGTGGCGAGAAATTCGACCTCACCCGCTATGTGGATCCTAAGACAGGCTTTATCTCCTCCAAGTCGTTCCAAGGTCGCTCCCTGAAGGCACTGGAGTTGCCCGGGTTGTGGAATGGAGCCATGGCTCAGTGGAATACGCTCTTTGTCGAGGTTCCCATTACCACCTTCTCACCGGTGAAGGTGCTCAACGACCTGTTGCGTCCACAGCATAAAGCCTAAATCGCGCCTGAGGATCTCCGTCAGCGTGCGTTTGTGCGTTTTATGGATCAAAGTATAAACCTCTTATCTGAATTTTATGAA
>JAQUZZ010000231.1 GCA_028691095.1 Alistipes sp.
CGCAGACTCCGTGGCCGAATCCATCTCCTCGGGCAACGCTTCGTAATGTTGATCTTCGCTATCTTGTTCTCTCTGTTTCATTGTTTTCTTCATTAAATCAGCGTATCTACGTAATCGGCCTCGACACGCAGGTTCCCGATAATAAATCCTTGCCGGTCTACACTATTTTTCCCCATGTAGAACTCCAGCAGATCCGAGATTGGATCCTCTTTGGTGAGTCGCACCTTATCCAAGCGCATATTCTCCCCAATGAACTCCTTGAACTCATCGGCCGAGATCTCACCCAGACCCTTGAATCGCGTGATTTCGGGATTGGGGCCCAGTTTTTCCACCGCACGCTGTCGCTCCTCCTCGTTGTAGCAATAGCGCGTCTCCTTGCGGTTGCGCACACGGAACAGGGGCGTCTGTAAAATATAGAGGTGTCCCGAACGGATGACCTCCGGAAAGAATTGCAGAAAGAAGGTCATCAGCAAGAGCCGGATATGCATTCCGTCCACATCGGCATCGGTCGCCACGATGATCTTGTTGTAGCGCAGGTTGTCGAGATCCTCTTCGATATTGAGTGCCGCCTGCAACAGATTGAACTCCTCGTTCTCATAGACGATCTTTTTGGTCAGGCCAAAGCAGTTGAGCGGCTTACCCCGCAGACTGAAGACCGCCTGGGTATTCACATCCCGCGATTTGGTAATCGAACCGCTGGCCGAATTTCCCTCGGTGATGAAGATCATCGACTCCTCGGCACGTTCATTTTTGTCGATCAGATGGATCCGGCAGTCGCGCAGCTTTTTGTTGTTGAGGCTCACCTTCTTGGCCATCTCGCGCGCCTTCTTCTGGATGCCGGAGATCGCCTTACGCTCCTTCTCGCTCTCCTGAATCTTCTTTTGCAGAATCTCGGCCGTCTCGGCATGCTTGTGGAGGTAATTGTCCAACTCGGTTTTCAGAAAGTCCATCACAAAGTTGCGCACCGTCGGCCCCTCAGGCCCCATCTCCTTGGAGCCCAACTTGGTCTTGGTCTGCGACTCAAACAGCGGCTCCTCCACCTTCACACTGATTGCCGCAATGATCGACGTGCGAATGTCGGCCGCGTCGTAATCTTTCCGATAGAACTCTTTGATGGTCTTGGCAAGCCCCTCACGGAAGGCCGCTTGATGCGTCCCCCCCTGCGTGGTATGTTGTCCGTTGACAAACGAGAAATAGGTCTCGCCATAGCCGTGGCCGTGGGTAATCACCACCTCAATATCCTCTCCTTGCAGATGCACCGGAGCGTAGAGGGGCTCCTCGCTCAGATTCTCCTGCAACAGATCGAGCAATCCGTTGCGCGAAATATAGGGCTGGCCGTTGACCCGAATCGTAAGTCCCGCATTCAGGTAGGTGTAATTGCGCACCATGGACTCCACATACTCCATGTGGAACTCGTAGACCCCGAAGACCGCTTCGTCGGCATGAAACGTCACCATCGTACCATTGCGGTCAGAAATTCCGCTTTCGGCCGTATCGGAGATCTCTTCGCCCTGCGCAAAGCTCACCGTTCGACGCTCTCCGTCGCGAATACTGCAAATCGTAAATTGATCCGACAAGGCATTGACCGCCTTGATGCCGACCCCGTTGAGGCCGACCGATTTTTTAAAGGCTTTGGAGTCGTATTTGGCTCCGGTATTCATGCGCGAGGCCACCTCCACCAATTTACCCAAGGGAACGCCTCGCCCGTAATCGCGCACCGTCACACCCTTGTCCTCGGCAATCGTAATGTCGATCACCTTGCCAAAGCCCATCATGTACTCATCTACGGAGTTATCCAACACCTCCTTAATCAGGATGTAGATTCCATCGTCGGCCGAAGTGCCGTCCCCCAACTTACCAATATACATTCCCGGACGCCGCCGGATATGTTCTTTCCAGTCGAGCGTCTGAATATGTTCGTCTCCGTAATCCGCTACCATGCTATTCTCTTTAAGCACCTTGTGCTATTCTATTATTTTTCGATTCATTTCGGAGCAAGCGCTCCGTTGTTGGCTTAGGGGCGCCCCAGCTCGGCACGCATCTTCTCGTGCTCCGTCCGCATCCGCTCCTCCAGCTCGGTGGCCAAGGTATGCGCCTCCTTCGAGGCCACCTCTTCGGGCGACACGGGATCCAACACCTTCACCCGAATCGTGTAGGGCATCTGCAAACGCCATCCGCAACTCAACCCCCAGTTTCCGTCGGCCACCACAGGCTGAATGCCCACTTGGGCATGCTTGGCCACGAAAAATGCACCATCCTTGAAACGTCCGATATGACCGGTCTTCGTGCGCGTTCCCTCCGGAAAGATCATCACCGACGTACCGCGTCCCAAACGCTCCACACATTGGCGCGTCATCTCCTTGGCACTACTCCGCGAACCCCGATCCACCAAAATATCGCCATGCATTCCCAACACCGACCCAAAGAGCGGCATCCGTCGCACCTCCTTTTTGGAGACCCACTTAAACGTCGTAGGCAAGACATACATCAAGGGAATATCGAGCATCGACTGGTGGTTGGTGATAATCACCTGAGGACGCGTGCGATCGATCTTCTGAGCATCCACCAGCTCCACCCTCCAGAACGGGCACAACCGGTAAATCCCGACCGCCCACACTTTGGAGGCCCAATGAAGCGCCACCCGTTCGCGGTCGAAACCCACGGTCAGCACAAAGAGCAGGACAAATAAAACATAGTAAATCGAGGTAAAAACCAACAACAACAAGTAATAAACCACCGAACACAACGTTCTGCACATGATCTTTTTTATTTTAAACACATCGTGCGATTGACTTGCAAGGGACGCCCCTCAGCACCTCCGGCTCCTCTCGAAGGATTAGGAAATCCATCATGGGAGGGAGGAGACCTCAAGGGGAGACTCACCCTCTTGACACAAGCAAGGTCGCACCGCTCACCTTTCTTTGCTCCATCGGGCGTCGTTTCGCCCAATTTGAACCATGTTGCAAGTTTACGCTTTTTTTCGTTTTTTCGGAAGTATCCTCCTCGGGAGTTATCAACAATTAATCACTGCTCCCCAGAATTCCCCGCGACAATTTGTCCAACAAAACGAAAAAGCCCAAACGAAATTTTGACGATTCAGAAAAATCTCGGATATTTGTATCTCTATGAACGAGCCCATAAAAACAACCCTTGAGGAGATTCAACGCCCCATAGCCGATCAAATTCGTCACTATGAGGAGTATATCGCATCGACCCTGCACAGCGACAACCGCTATGTCAGCTCCA
>JAQUZZ010000232.1 GCA_028691095.1 Alistipes sp.
TCACAATATCCTCCTTATAGAGTACCGGATGGCGGTAGCGAAACTCTGAGGCGTACTCCACCTCCACAGGAATGCGACACAGATCCTCGATCAGGTGTTCGCCGATCAGGGCAGCATGCCACGAAGTTCCACACGCCACGATGATGATGCGACGCGCCTGAAGAAATTGCTCTCGGTGATCCAGCACACCCGATAGAATCACCTCCGTGCCCTCCACGTTGATTCTACCGCGGATGCAATCGATCAGGGTATCGGGCTGCTCGTGAATCTCCTTCAACATGAAATGCGGAAATCCGCCCTTCTCCAGTTGACTGATGCTCATCTCCAGTCTCTTGATCTGATGGGGCTTCTCCACATTCTTAAAGTTGACCACCCGCAAGGGTTCACCCCGATGCAACACGGCAATCTCCTCATCATTCAGATAGACCACCTCGTGGGTGTATTCGATGATCGGGGTGGCATCCGAAGCCAAGAAAAACTCCTCATTCCCAATCCCCACAACCAACGGGCTACTCTTTCGTGCAGCCACAATCAGGTCGGGGTTTCCCTGCTCCACCACCGCGATGGCATACGCTCCAACCACCTGCTGCAAGGCCAACTGCACCGCCGTGCAGAGGTCGCAGGCATTGGTCTGCATCACATACTCGATTAGTTGCACCAGCACCTCGGTGTCGGTCTCACTCTGAAAGGTAAAACCATTCTCGATCAGCGCCTTTTTGAGCACTTGGAAATTCTCGATGATCCCGTTATGAATCAACGCCAAACTCTTCGACTGGGAGTAGTGCGGATGGGCATTGGCATCGTTCGGCTCACCGTGTGTTGCCCAACGCGTGTGGGCAATGCCCAAGGTTCCATCCACCTGCTTCGACTGAACAAAGTGTTCCAAATTCGCAACCTTCCCCTTCGATTTATAGATATTCAATGCCCCCTCTCCATTGATCAAGGCAATCCCCGCACTATCATAACCGCGATACTCCAAACGATGAAGCCCCTTAATCAAAATCGGATAGGCCTCACGCCCTCCCATGTACCCCACAATTCCACACATTTTAATCTCTCTTTTAGCACTACGTTCTATTAATTAACGTGAGTTCGATAATTGCAACTATTTAACATATAAAAAATTACATCCCATACGAGTTGCAATTATCGAACTCACGTTAGTGCTGTTTGAAAAACAGCACGCTCCATTCATATTATCTCCCCTAAATCCCCTCTTAAAATAAGAGGGGACTTTGTCGCAATTTGTTACACAAATTGCTCCTCAGCGGTATTATGAGTTCGAACAATTATCGAACTCACGTTAATTAGCAATAAACACATTGGGAGGATCCCTCACCTTAGCGTTGAACAAAAATACTATTTTTTGCGGAGTTTTTCGGATCGACCGCATAAAAAACAGGCCGGAACGTTGGAACGTTCCGGCCTGTTTTTATAACCTTTAATCTGATTCGCGACAACCAGGGTTTACATTCCGTAACCCAGCCCCGAGAGTTGATCGTACACCACACTCAGTACTCCCAGTAGCAGAATGCCTGCACAGCACACAACCAAGCTCACCCGCGCATAGGTGTCGCTCCGGAAGCTCTCAACGGGCGTTTCACTCTTGTTGATAAACATCGCTTTGACCACCAACAGATAGTAGTAGAGCGAGATGATGGTGTTCAACAACGCAATCAGCACTAAGATATAGTATCCCTGTTCGGCGGCGGCCGCAAAGATGAAGAACTTGCTAAAGAAACCGGCAAACGGAGGAATTCCGGCTAAGGAGAACATGGCGGTCATCATCACCAAGGCCAATCGCGGATTGGTGGCATAGAGTCCGTTGTAATCGCTGATCGCCACCTTTCCGGTTCGGTTCTCGATCACGGAGATTACCCCGAAGGCGGCCAAGTTCGACACCATGTAGACCAAGATGTAGTAGACCAAAGCCCCCATTCCCATTGCCGAACCGCTAATCACACCCAACACAATGTAACCGGCTTGCGACACCGAGGAGTAGGCCAAGAATCGTTTGATGTTCTTCTGCCGAAGGGCAAAAAGGTTGGCCACGGTGATCGTCAGAATAATAATCACATAGAGCATGGCTTGCCACTGCACGGCAATCGGTGCAAAGACTTTGCAGAAGATGGTCATCAACGCAAAAGCCGCTGCGCCCTTGGAGATCACCGAGAGGTAGGCGGTGACACTGGTCGGAGCGCCCTGATAGACGTCCGGGGTCCACTGATGGAACGGCACGAGCGACATCTTGAAGAACAATCCGGCCGCAAAGAAAACCAAAGCCAGCAGTTGCAACGGCGCACCGGTCATTGCCGCAGGAATATCATTGAAGTAGAGGGTTCCGGTTGTTCCGTAGACCAGCGACATACCATACAACGAGATTCCCGATGCAAACACCGCATTGAGAATATATTTGGCTCCCGCCTCTGCCGAATGGTGGCGATACTTGTCAAACGCAACCAACGTCGCCATGGGGATGGAGGCCGTCTCCAGCCCGATGAAGAAGAGCAGGAAGTTTCCGGCCGAAACCATGAGGTACATTCCCAACAACGTCGCGAGGGTCAGAAAGGCAAACTCGCCCCGTTTATGCCGCGTATCTTCGTTTCCAAGCCACGCATCGGACTGCATCAACACCAGCAACGTGCCGATCGAGAGAATCGTCTTGAGCACACTGATCATCGGTGTGGTAAGATACATTCCACCGAAAGCCTCGGCCTCGGGTGTCGGCACCACATTCAGCACAATATGTACCCCCAACAAGGCGCACGCCACAAACTGGAAGTAACGCATCCCCTTCGGAGTACTGAACAGGTCGTATCCTAACAGAAGCACCATCACTGCCACGAGCGACAGCTCTTGGGTCATCATCAAAAAATTCGTATAATCCATATTTCGCAAGTACTAAGTAATCCCAAAGATTTATTAAACCCTTTCATCACGGTATCGGGTATACCGATCCATGTTATTGCTAATCCATCGCACGCTGTGCTAAGCCCCAAGTGCTATTGATTCTTTTTGCTATGGGCGAATCCCAACACGCAGACGCCTCTTTATCGCATCAATTGTTGGATCACCGGCGTCAAACTCCCTTGAATCATATTCGACACCCACAGCGGAGCCAATCCGATGGCTGCAATGGCCAGGCTCAACACCCCTACCGACAACCGCTCAAACCACACGGCATCGGTCAGGGTCCGGTGATGCGGCTCGGCCACCGCACCGGAAAACACCGTGCCC
>JAQUZZ010000233.1 GCA_028691095.1 Alistipes sp.
GATGACTTCCGAAGATTAGCAAAGGATTATGAACGAAAGGTGGTGTGTTCGGAAAATATGATATACTTGGCTTTTATTTCACTGATGCTAAAATGGTTATAAATGATATTTTTAAACAGACTCTAAAATATAAAAAAAATCAGAAGGATACAAATTAGAGGGCGAAATGATGCCCAATCCCCAAAATTAGGTAGCTTGAATTTCGATGCGATCTTCGAGAAGGAAGGGTCGGAATTGGAAAGAATATCTAATTTTATAGGGGTGTTTGGTAGTTAGAACAAAGAAAATTACTATCTTTGGGACTTGTTATCCGTGTTTTTTACTGTGCAAACAAAAAACTAAATCTGAAATATGGCAACCTTAAACACCTTAAGAACACGAGGCGGTGTCATCGTATCCATTGTGATCGGCGTCGCTCTTTTGGCTTTTCTATTGGGCGACTTCGGAACTACCGGAGCCAATATGATGAATGATCGCAAGATGAAAGTGGGGCAGATCAACGGTAAGAAGATCGGCTATGTTGAGTTTGATAACCGCGTGAACCACTACATCGGAGTGCTTGAGACCATGTCGGGATCCAAAACCCTCTCGACCGAACAACAAGATAACGTCCGCAATCAGGTGTGGGAAACCCTGATTATGGAGAACGCTTGGTTACCCGGAATGGAGAAATCGGGCTTGCAGGTGAGTGAGGCCGAGCAGATTGATATGGTGGACGGCGTCTACATTTCACCGGTGATTCGCAGTGCCTTCTCGAATCCGTCGACCGGAAGTTTCGATGTCAACGTGCTGCATAACTTCATCGCGAACATGGACAAAGATGCGACCGGACAAGCCATGATGATCTGGAACTTCTTGAAGGATCAGATGAATCAACAACGTCAGTTTGGTAAATTTGCATCGTTGATCGGGAAGGGAATGTATGTGACCGATCTTGAGGTGGAGCAGGGCGTTGCCAACTCCGATCAAGTCAACAACATCGCCTATGTGATGAAGGGTTACGACCAGATTGCCGATTCGACCCTTGCAATTCCTACGGCCGAGGTGCAAAAGTACTATGACGCACACAAAGAGACTTTCCGTCGGAGTGCCGGTCGGGATGTGGAGTATGTGATGTTTGAGGTGCTTCCCTCCGCAGCGGATAATGCAGCCGCAGAGAAAGAGATCAACGAATTGGCCACGGAGTTTGCCGTGAGCGAAAATCCGATGCAATATGCGTCGCTGAACTCGCAGGTGCAACCCAACAAGAACTACTTTGCCGAGAATCAACTTCCGGCCGAATTGGCAGCTTACGCCTTCGGAACATCGGAAGGAATCTATGGCCCCGTGAAAGAGGCCGATACCTATACCCTGTCTCGCGTAGCCGACACCAAGATGATTTCGGACTCTCTGGGAGCCCGTCACATCTTGCTGGATCCGGCGAAGAAGGAGTTGGCCGACAGCATCCTTACCGCACTGAAGGGCGGCGCTGCGTTTGCCGATCTCTCGGCACTCTATTCGCAGGATGAGGCAGCCAAGGCTCAAGGTGGTGATCTTGGAATTTTCACCCCCGAACGCATGGTTCCGGAGTTTACCGAAGCCGTCATGAATACCGAGAAGGGAGGATTCTTCAAGGTGGAGACGCAATTTGGTCTTCACGTGGGTGAGGTGACCTACAAGAGCGCTCCGAAGAAGAAAGTACAGATGGCAACCATTACCTATCGCATCGAGCCGAGCGAGGCTACACAACAGGAGATCTATGCCAAGGTGAGCAAGTTTATGGGTGAGGCTACGGGTTCGTATGCCAACTTCGAGAAGGCTGCCACCGACAATTCACTCTCCAAACGAGTGGTTCGGATTCGGAATACGGATCATAACGTCAATGGCATTGATAATTCGCGTGAGATTGTGCGTTGGGCCTACAACGGCAAGAAGGGCGATATCTCCTCAATCTTTGAGGTGGATGGCAACTATGTGATTGCCGCACTGACGGGAGTGTCCGAGGATGGAATTGCTTCGATGGAGGAGGTTGCTCCGCAGATCATTGCAACGCTTCGTCTGGAGAAGAAGGGCGAGATGGTCGCTGCCGAGATGACCGGTGCGTCGTTGGGAGAGGTTGCTTCAAAACTGAATATGGAGCCTAAAACAGCGGATAACATCGACTTCAACTCGTTCTATATCGAAGGAGTGGGGGTTGAACCGAAATTGATCGGAGCTGTGGCCGGAGCCAAGGAGGGCGTTCTCTCTAAACCGGTTGTAGGAGCGGCTGGCGTGTATCGGTTTGACGTTACTTCGCGTACGCAGATTGAGAATGTGACTCCTGAGAGTGAGAAGACGCGCTTGCAGACCAATGCACAGGCCTACTTGATGGAGCGTCTGAACCAGGCTCTTGTTGCTCGCACCGAAGTGATGGATTTCCGTGCGAAGTTCTTTTAAGTCTTAAAACATGCTACGGTCGGTGTATGCTTGATATGCGCCGATGCGTTGATTGCAAACATATAACGTAAGGAGGACGGAAACGACGCGAAGTCAATTCTCTTCAAAACAAATCCTTCCCTACGATACTTCAAAAACACTTCAGGCCGGCAATTCTGCCGGCCTGAAGTGTTTTTTGGAATGATCCCCCCGAAAGGTAAAGGGCGCGGTCTCCTCTATGATTTATTGTTTCAGCTTATAATCCGGGAAATGCAGTGTGTCGCTGAACGGTTCCCTGTACAAGCTACGTCAACCTAATTGCTACGGTCAGTCTCTTTTCTACCAATCCCAGCCCTCCCAAGTCCGTCTTCTCCATTCCTATAAAAAGTAGAGACTTACATCAATGGTTGATGTAAGTCTCTTACATTAACGTGTGGTCGATCATTGCAACTATTTAGTCGACCCTTAAAAAGTCACCCCCTCTGAAGTAAACAATTCCAAGGTTTTTCCCTGCTATAAACACTCCATCTACAAATAAGCCACAAAAGAACCCTCATGGCTCTTTTGAAGTTGTATGCCGCGGCTGCTAACATCACATTGATCGCATCGCCAAAGAGCCCCTTGTAAAAGTTGCGTCCTAAACGATGATCTGATTTCAAATGCCCGATCGTAGGTTCGATGCCTGCTCGCTTGCAGAAGAGTTGATATTTCTTGCGACGTTGGTAGAAACTGTCTGTGGCTTTGGGCTTCCCTGGAATCACGATTTGCGTGCCGTTGATCTCGCTCTTACCCCGATAGCCTCTGTCTCCAGCTAAGCACCTGATGCGTTTACCC